>DASPOJ010000197.1:0-5299 GCA_035626055.1 Candidatus Methylomirabilota bacterium
CAGTCCGTACGCTCCGACGGGCACGCTGGATTTCAACTATCTTAAGCCGTACTTGAGTTTGAAGATTGATCTCTACAAGGGATTCAGTTACAAGACGGCGTGGAACTACTACGGCTACAATGACCACGGTGTCGCAAACCCGTTGGGACTCGCGCCGCTCCCATCGCAAAATTTCGACGGGAGTAATATCACGTTCTCGATCCTGGCTGCTTTCTGAATCGCAGCGGCGGCTCGAATGCCCCTGTGGGATTCGGTTCGCCGCATCTAAAAGGGGAAGGACAAAATGAAACATTCGGTGACTCAAACGATCCGGACGTTCGCGTTCCCATTTGTCGCGATCCTTTTGTTTTGCGGCGTCGCGCGGGCCGATGATTCCGCCAGCGTTTATAAGTCAAAATGCCTGTCGTGTCATGCGGCTGATGGCAGCGGCAATACGCCTGCGGGCAAGGCGTTGAAGGTTCAGGATCTGGGATCTGCGGACGTGCAGAAGCAAACAGACGCCCAGTTGACCGACTCGATCGCGAACGGCAAAGACAGCGGTAAAATGCCCGCTTATAAGAAGCAGCTGACCGACGATCAGATCAAGGGGCTTGTGGCCTACATCCGCGCCCTGGCGAAGAAGCACTGAGTTTCACTGAGCTCTTGCTGGGAAACATTGTCGTTCTCATGGGCCGTGTTCTTGCGGCCGCGTTGGAATTCTCTTGCGCACTGTCACTAGAGTGACGGCGAACGAACTTTGGTAGACCAAACGGGGAACGGGACGGCTCAGCCGCCGCGGCGTCGCTTCGTAGAAGTCTTTTTGGGCACGGGTATCCTCGCATCTCTTGCGTCGTTTCTTTATCCTGTCTTTCGCTTTCTGATTCCGCCTCAATCTGCCGAGCTCGCCAGTGATACTGTGCTCGCGGGAAAAGTCGGAGACTTGAAGCCGAACACGGGCAAGGTTTTCCGGTTCGGCAATCATCCCGCGCTCCTGATCATGTTGCCGGACGGGAAGTACAATGCGCTCACGGCAGTGTGCACCCACCTCGGCTGCACGGTTCAGTACCGCCCGGATCTCCACAACGTCTGGTGCGCCTGTCATAACGGAATGTACGACGTGGATGGCCGGAATCTCAGCGGCCCCCCACCGCGGCCGCTAGAATCGTTCGACGTTTTCATCAAGGGTGACGAGATCTACGTGCAACGACAGCGGAACGCATAAATGAGCGCGCTCGACAAGTCCCTCGGCTGGCTCGAAGAACATTTCCGCTACACCGAAATTATCGCTTTGCTCCGCAAGAAGACCGTCCCCGTGCATCGTTTCTCGTATTTTTACTTTCTCGGCGGGATGACGCTGTTTCTGTTCGGGATTCAGGTCGTTACGGGCATCTTGCTTCTCCTCTACTACCGCCCGACTCCGAACGATGCGTTCGAGAGCGTTCAGTACATCATGACGCAGGTCCGCTTCGGCTGGCTGATTCGCTCAATCCATTCCTGGAGCGCGAACCTGATGATTCTGACGGCGTTCGCGCACATGTTCAGTGTGTTTTTCCTGAAATCGTACCGCAAGCCGCGCGAGCTCACCTGGCTGAGCGGAATTGCCCTCCTCGGGATCGTGCTTGGGTTCGGATTCAGCGGATACCTGCTGCCCTGGAATACACTCTCCTTCTTCGCGACCAAAGTCGGGACCGATATCCCGGGCCAGATCCCGGGAATCGGTCATTGGACTCTGACGTTCCTGCGCGGCGGAGAGGACGTTACGGCAGCCACTCTGACACGCTTCTTTGCCTTTCACGTCGCGTTGTTGCCCGGCCTCGCCACGGTTCTTGTCGGGTTGCACCTGCTTCTCGTGCAGCGCTTCGGCATGAGCGTGCCGCCTTCGCTCGAAGCGGAATGGCGCGCCAAGCCCGCGGCGCAGCGCGAGATACCGTTCTTCCCCAATTTTCTGCTGCGCGAACTCATGGCCTGGTACATCGTCCTCGCCATCCTGGGAGCGCTTGCGGCGTTTCTTCCTTGGGAGCTGGGCGTAAAGGCTGACGCCTTTGCTCCGGCGCCGGCGGGCATTCGGCCCGAATGGTATTTCATGTTCATGTTCCAGACGCTCAAGCTCCTGCCCGCCAAAATCGGCCCCATTGCGGGGGATCTGGTCGGCGTCATCGGATTCGGATTGGCGGGGCTTATGTGGACGCTGCTCCCGTTTTTCGATCGCGGGAAGAACGGCCGCGCGGCGCGATGGATTGCCGGTGCGGGAGTCTTTGTATTGGCCTACATGATTGTGATGACCGTGTACGGATATCTGGCGAGGTGATGGGTCTGGCTCGGATTTCGTGCGGTGGAGGGCGATTCGCATTGTCGCGGCTTCGCGCAAGTTACGGAAATCGTGGCACTGGGGAGGGAATGCTTCGGCGGCTGCCGGTTGGCGTTCTTCCGCTCGTTCTCCTGTTTGTTGGCGTTTCAATCTTCTCCGGCCGCGCTGACGCGCAGACCAAGAACACCTGCCTCGACTGCCATTCGCAGCTCGATCCGCCTTTCCAAGTTTCCGCCGGCGACTACGCGGGCAGCATTCATGCGCAGAAAGGGATTACTTGCGTTTCGTGTCACGGCGGCGATTCTTCCAGTAGCGATCCCGAGCGCGCCATGGGCAAGGCGGCGGGATTTCGCGGAGCGCCCGAGCGCAAAAACATCCCCGAATTCTGCGCCAAGTGTCATTCCGACGCCGCTTACATGCGGGGATTCAATCCGTCGTTGCGCACCGACCAGTACAGCCAGTATCAGACCAGCGTGCACGGCAAATTGCACGCGAAGGGCGACATCAAGACGGCCGTTTGCATCGATTGTCATGGCGTCCACGATATCCAACCCCCGAGCGACCAGCGGTCCCGGGTGCATCCGCTCAACGTCGCTCAAACTTGCTCCCAATGCCACGCGGACGCCGAATACATGCGGCCTTACGGGATCGCGACCAATCAATTTGCCGACTATTCCCTCAGCGTGCACCACGATGCGCTCGTGGTTCGCGGTGACTTGAGCGCGCCCACCTGCTCGACCTGCCACGGCAGCCACGGCGCCGCGCCGCCGGGCGTCGGCTCGGTCGCCCGAGTGTGCTCCACCTGCCACGTTTTCCAGGCGCAGCTTTTTGATTCTGGGCCGCACAGGGATGCTTTCGGCGCCATGGGCCTCCCGGCCTGTGTCACTTGCCACAGCAATCATCTGGTCAAGCATCCGGCGGACGCAATGATCGGGACCGGCAAAGGCTCAGTTTGCCTGCAATGCCACATGGAAGGGGATGCGGGTTTCGTCGCGGCGGGCGCGATGCATGACGACCTCGCGAGGCTTGATTCCGCGATTGCACGCTCCGACGAGATCCTTGGCCGCGCCGAGCGCTCGGGCATGGAGGTGGGCCAAGCGAAGCTCGCGGAAGCCGATGCCCGGGACGATTTAATGAAGGCCCGCGTGGAAATCCATTCCGTCCAGCCGGTCACAGTGGATCACGATATCGAGGCGGGGCTGAAAGTTACGGCGAGCACCTATCAGTCGGGCCTGGATGCCTTGGCGGAATTGCATTATCGCCGCAAAGGACTCTTGGTTTCAGTCGTGATCATTGTGTTCGTTCTGATCGGCCTCTTCTTGATGATTCGCAAACTCGACTCGAAAGTTGCACAATAAGCAAGGAGGGAAGTCATGAAGAACGTGATCGTAGCAGTCCTGGTTTGTTTCGCTTTTTCTCCCGCCCTTCTCGTCGCCGGCAGCGGCGATGCAACGGCAGGGAAGGCGACCTACAAGCAGCACTGTGTTGCTTGCCACGGTGCGGACGGCGCGGGCAACGCCGCGCTGGCCAAGAGTATGAACGTTACGATTCCCGACCTGGGCTCGAAAGGAGTTCAGACTCTTAGCGACGCCGATTTGCAAAAAGTGATCGCCCAGGGCAAGGGGAAGATGCAGGCCGTAAAAGGACTTACCGATGCCGATCTGCACAATTTGGTCGCCTACATTCGGACCTTGGCGAAAAAATGACCGGAGTCGGGATGTCCACTAAGACCACTCGATGAATTTGCCCGAAAAATTAGCGAAGTGGTTTCGGCCGGCCGTCTACCTCGGGAGTAACCCGATTACTCTGGCTGGCGCCGTCCTGACGACGAGCTCCGCGGCCACGCTCATCGGGTTCTGGATTTTCGTTCTCATCGGCGGGGGTACGGTCGATCCCTACGCCGGTGTGATCTTCTTTCTCATTTTGCCGGGTGTGTTCGTCATTGGATTGGTGCTGATGCCGGCCGGCGCGTTGCTCAGGCGTCGGGCGCTAAGGCGAGCGGGCGAGCTGCCCGAGATTTTTCCGCAAATTGATTTCTCGAAGCCGGTCCTGCGGAGCGCAGCCGCTTGGGTGGGCGGGCTCACCCTCTTGAACGTCGTCATCTTCAGCACCGCGACTTACCACGGCGTGGAGTACATGGACTCCGCCCAATTCTGCGGGCAAACCTGTCACACCGTGATGCAGCCGGAGTACACCGCCTACAGCAATTCTCCGCACCAGCGAGTCGCCTGCGTCGAGTGCCACATCGGTCCCGGAGCGGGATGGTTCGCTCGGTCCAAGCTGTCCGGCGTGCGGCAGGTTTTTGCGGTCACATTCCATACGTACGACACGCCGATCCCTTCTCCCGTGCAACAACTGCGCCCGGCGCGGGAGACGTGCGAGCAATGCCATTGGCCGCAGCGTTTCACGGGCGACAAACTGCTTGCGGTGTCGCATTTTGCCGATGACGAGAAGAACACACGTACCTTCACTGTTCTCTTGATGAAGATCGGCGGGCGGACATGGCAGGGAGGCGTCGGAATTCACGGGCATCACCTCGACCAGGGATCGAGGGTCGAGTACATTTCGACCGATCGCGAAAGGCAAAATATCGTCGATGTGAAATACGTCGACGATTCCGGCAAGCTGGTCGAATTCACGAATCCCGGATCCGGTGCGACTCCCCAGCAAATCGCCGCTGGCGAGCATCGCACTATGGATTGCGTGGATTGCCATAACCGCCCGACGCACATCCTCCAGCTGCCCGAGGCTGCCGTGGACCAATCCCTTTCGGTTGGACAGATCAGCGCGGACCTGCCGTTCATCAAGAAACAATCCGTGGCAGCCTTGCGCGCCAACTACCCGGACCGCGCGACCGCGACGCAGAAAATCGCTGCAACGCTCGATGCGTTTTACCAGACGAACTATCCCGGCGTGTACCGCGATAAGCGACCGTTGGTGGATGCGGCCGTGAAAGAGGTGCAGGCCATTTATTTGCGGAACGTCTTCCCCCGAATGAAAGTCTCTTGGGGG
>DASPOJ010000198.1:0-32889 GCA_035626055.1 Candidatus Methylomirabilota bacterium
CCGCGGAGGCGGCACTGCGATGCCGCACTTCTCCGCCACCAGCCGGATGGCTTCGGGAAAGCCGCACTTCTCCATCTCCATCACAAATTTGAAGACGTCCCCGCCGACTCCGCACCCGAAGCAGTGATAAATCTGCTTGACCGGATGCACCGCGAACGATGGCGTCTTCTCGGAATGAAACGGGCACAACCCGGTGAAATTTTGGCCGGACTTTTTCAGCCGGACGTATTCCCCCACCACGCGAACGATGTCCGCCTGCTGTTTGACCTTGTCCGCGAATGATCCCGCTTCGGTCATCAAGAAAGCCCCATCTCGATTGAGACCATATCTTATACACTCGCCGGCTTGGGGCGCCGAGTCTCAGTCATTCAATTCGACCACCGTGATCGCGGTTCCTCCGCGTTCGTCCGCCTCCGCCGCAATCCGCTCGACCAGCGGATGGCCCGTCAGGAACTCCGCCAGCCCGCGCCGCAACGCCCCGGTTCCGTGACCGTGAATGACGCGCACGCGCGGCTTGCCCGCCACCGCCGCCTGGTCAATGAATTTGTCCACCCGGCGAGTGGCCTCTTCCACGGTGCAGCCGATGACGTTGATATCGTCGGTCGTCAAATCCTCGGCCGCAGATTTCTGCAGCGTCACAGCCGGACGTGCGGGCTTCTGCGCCGGCGCAGCCTCGACGACAATCGCGGTGATGTCGTCCAGCGCGACCTTCATCCGCAATGGCCCCGCTTCCACTTCCGCGCTCGATTGATCGCGCCGTCGCAGCACCACCGCTGACGGCAGCCCCCGGACGCGCACGCGCACGCCCGGCGTCAGCAATTCCATCCGCACCGGAACGCTTGCCGGCGCCGCGCCGGTTCCGAGATCGGTCTGCGCCTCCGAGAGATGCTGCACGACCGCGGCGTCCGCGGCATCGCGCGCCTCGGCTCGGGCGTCCAACAATTTCCGCCGCGCCTGCTTTTCCATCTGCGCGCGCAATTCGCGCTCTTTCACCGCTTCGATGGCGCGCGCAATTTTCTGCTCGTGAACCTTCAATGCCTCCGCGAATTTTTGCTCGAGTTCCGCGATACGCTTTTTCTGGCGCTCCACCCACTCCGTTCGCAGCCGCGTGCGTTCCGCTTCCAGTTCCCGCGCCTGGCCCGCCGCTTCGCGTTGCGCCTGCTCTAGACGGTCGCGCGTCCGGTGCAAGTACGCGATCAGGTCCGCGGCCTCGCGCGATTCCGGCGTCAACAGCGACCGCGCGTGATCCAGGATCTCCGCCGGCAATCCGAGCCGGCTCGCGATGTCGATTCCGCTCGAACCTCCGGGCACGCCGACGCGCAGCCGGTAGGTCGGTTGCAATGCGACCGCATCGAACTCCACCGATGCGTTCACCACGCCCGGTGTCGCGGCCGCGTAGGATTTCAGCCGGTCGTGGTGCGTTGTCGCGAGCGTCAGACATCCTCTCGCGCGAAACGCGTCCAGCAGCGCCACCGCCAGCACCGATCCCTCTTCCGGCGCCGTACCCGTCCCCATTTCGTCCACCAACACCAGCGAGTTCGGCCCCGCGGCTTTAAGCATCGCGCGCAAATTCAGCACGTGCGCCGAAAACGTGGAAAGGTCCGCCGCGATGGATTGCTCGTCGCCGATATCGGCGAGCACGCGCTGGAAAATCGGCAGGCGCGCCGATTCCGCCGCTACCGGAATCCCCGATTGCGCCGCAAGCGCCGCCAGCCCCACGGTCTTCAGCGCGACGGTCTTCCCGCCCGTGTTCGGCCCGGTGATGACGAGCACCGTCTCTCCGCCGCCGAGATCGAGATGAAACGGCACCGCCGCGCGGCCCTGCCGCCGCAACGCATCGTCCAGCACCGGATGCCGCGCCGAACGCAGCGAAAGCGATATCTCGCCGGAGAATTCCGGCAGCGCGCAGTCCAGCCGCCGCGCATACCGGCCGCGCGCAAAGATCGAATCGAGTTCCGCGATGGCGGCAACGGCCGCCCGCAGCGGACCGAGCGCGTCCTGCAGCATGCGTGTCAGCGAGTCGAGCAATCGCGCGATTTCCGCGTGTTCGTCCTCGCGAAGTTGGACAAGTTTGTTGTTCAGCTCGACGGTTTCCAGCGGCTCGACGAAAAGCGTCTGGCCCGTCGCGCTCGCCGCGTGCACCACTCCCTGCACCGCCCGCCGCTCGGCCGCGCGCACAGGAATGACGAACCGATCGTTCCGCAGCGTGACGTAGTCTTCCCCTGGCGGAAGTCCGCGCTCGCGCAGAATCCGCTCGAGAGTCTTCTGAATGCTCTCGCGCGCCCGCCCCAGCGCACTTCGAATGCGCTTTAATTCAGGCGAAGCGTCGTCGGAAATCTCTCCGCTCGGAAGGATGGTGCGGCGAATCTCGCGCCGCAGCGGACGCAAGTCGGCGATCGATCCCGCCCGCGCCGCAAGCAAAGGAGCTTTCGCCGCCGATGCACGAAAATCCTGAGACAGCCACTCGGCCATATCTGCGAGCGAAGCGGCGTCCAGCAATTCCGCTGCGGCCAGCACCGCGCCCGGCGCTTCGAGTTTCCCGAGCCACTCCTCCGGGTCCGGCAGCGTGCCGAACCCGAGGTCGTTTCCCGCACGCAGGTACTCGGCGCTTTCCGCAATCATCGCGAATTCGGCGACGAGCCGCTCCCGGTCCGTGGAAAACTCCAACGCCTCCACTGCGCGGCGTCCGAGCGCGCAGGTGGTCTCACGCCGCACCAATTCGCGCACGCGGTCGAATTCGAGAACGTCTTGTGCGGAGCGGGACACGGCGAGCTCAGGTTAGGTGAGCGGACTTTCCTTTCGATTCTTCTCTTCCAAGCAGCCGCGCGGCCAGAAAATCCGCCGCCGCGTGCGGCGTCGCGGCGGCCTCGACCGGCGAGTTCCCACCTTCGCCCCACGCCGAGCCGCGCTCGCGCTCCGCCATCCGCACAAAATCGAGCACGGGTGTCCAGAAGTCGCCCAAGACCACGAACGGTTTCTCCGCGCGCATCAATTTCTTGTTCTGCATCTCCCAGACGATGGCCAACTCCGCCAACGTGCCCGTTCCGCCCTTGCACGCCACATAACCGTCTCCACGCCGGATGAGTTCAAACAGACGATCGTGCCAGCTCTCCATGCGAATCTCTTCGTCTACCCAGCGATTGGTGCGCGAGCGAAACGTTCCTGAGGTGACTCCCACGACGCGCCCTCCTGATTCTTTCGCTCCGCGCGAGACCCCTTCCATCACCCCGCCATATCCTCCCGAGCAAACGGTGAATCCACGCTCCGCCAGCCGCCGCCCCAACTCCCGCGCCGTTTCGTAGTCGGGATGTCCCTCTCGCGGCCGCGAACTTCCGAATACGGTGATGATCCGCTCTTTGCTCTTCGCCATCGAGCTCGCTTCCATGTGTCCTATTTGTGTCCGGACGCCTTCGGCGCCGGCCTCAACTCTTCCACCATCGCAATTGCGATTGCATCTAACACGGCTTCGCCTTCGTTCGCGTGCATCGCCTCGTTATTCCCGAAGAACGAAAATACTAGATGCGCCCCGTGCGCCGTCGTGGCATAGCCGCAAAGCGAAGTGACGTGCTCCAGCGTTCCCGTTTTCGCCTGAATGACTTCCGCTGCTGGCGTCGCCTTCATCCGCCCGCCCAGCGTGCCGTCCTCCCCCGCGACCGGCAGACTCGAGCGGAACACCTCAGCCCACGGCTGTTTCGCCGCCCACTCGAGGAGCCAGACCACCCCGCGCGGCGTCACCAGATTGCGCCGCGAAAGTCCCGAACCGTCGCTCAACACCGCGCTGTTCTCCGGCAGCCCCGCATTTTGAAAGAATGTCTTGCTGAACTGAAGCGCGTCCTCCAGCGTCAGCGCCCCGCCCTTCTCTCTCGCCGCGACGCGCAGCAGCAGTTCCGCGTGCAGATTCAGGCTCATCTTGTTTACCAAGCGCACGTCCTCGCCGAGCGGCGGCGAGACGTGCTCGGCCAGCACGGTCGTTTGGCTCGCCGCCTGAGCCGGCGGGTCCACAAGCTCCGCTGCCGGCTCCGCGTGCGTCGCGCGCGCCTGGCCGAAAACCTTCACGCCACGCGCTTCCAGGAGTTTCGCGAGGAGCGCCGCGGCGTACTCGGCCGGCTCCTCGATGGTCAACAGAAGCTCGCGCGCCGCGGCCTCCGCCGGGATCGTGCCCGTCAGCCGAATCGTCCGCGAGCCGGGTTCGCGCGACACGCGAAGTTTCTCTTGCGAGCCGCGCGCGCCGGTTTGGATGTGGTTCTCAATGGTGTAGAAGGCCGCCCACGGCTCCGCGTCAAACGTCGCCGGGTCGCCTTCTCGCGCACCCGCGTGCACGACGAGAGAGAGTGTGTTGTCGTTCACGACGATCGCGGAAACCGGTGCTCCTGAACTCCAGAGAATGTCATCCACCGCCCAGCCCTCGGGGAAGCGCTCGTAGGCCAGGTAGGTATCGTCGGCGACGATGTCTCCCTCGATTTCCTTCACGCCGTGCGCCACCACTTGATCGACCAAATCCGCCAACGCCTTTTCCGGCAGCCCTTCGCGCTCCACGGCCTTCTCGAATGGGAATTTGCGGTTCGAGAGACTCGGATCGCCCCGCCCCACCAGGACAAGATCGCCGCGCAGGCTTCCGCTGGAATCAATCGCGCCGTGCGTCTCGATCGTCGTACGAATCCGGTATTCCGGGCCTAGCGTCGCCAGCGCGAGCGCCGTCGTGAATAGTTTGACGTCCGAGGCAGGAAGAAAGTAATGATCCGCATTTTTTTCGTACAGCACTTGGCCGGTGTCCGCATCCGTAACCAGCACTCCCCACTCCCCTTGGTTCGCGCCCGCAACCGCGAGTGCCGCATCGGCGCGCGCCGCGAATCGCGCCACGTCGGCTCGCCGCGCCGTGGCGGCGTCGCCGCGAAGGCCGGCGCTGCAGAGTCCGCATCCCAGCACCGCGAGCAGCACGCCACAAATCCAACCTCGTAACTCGTTGCCGGTCATCTCGCTCCCTTGCGAATTCTTTGGTGAAACGCCGTCGTGAGATTATAGTCCAACCGGGGACCTCGCCCGTTCTGCCACGGGCAGCGCTTGTCCGCCGGATTGCATCGAAATTGGGGAAGTCCTATTATGTTCCCGTTCCAGCCCCCAGGAGGAATTTCATGAAGAAGTTGTTTTCTCTTCTCTGCTCGTTTGCGTTGATTTCTCTCCCCCTCGTGACCTTTGCCCGGCCGTTCCCTCCCGATAGTGACAACGACCGTCTGGACAACTGTGCTGACGTCATGCAGGAAATTTTGGATGTTCCTGATAACATCCCGCAAAATCTGCTCAACAAAGCGGAATGCGTCGCCGTCTTCCCTTCGGTCATCAAGGGCGCCGTCATCGTCGGCGGAACCTACGGCCGGGGCGCGATGCTGTGCCGCTCGGGCGAACATTTCCACGGCCCTTGGGGCGCTCCAGCCATGATGCGTCTCGAAGGCGGCAGCTTCGGTGCGCAAATCGGCGGACAGGCCACCGATTTGGTCCTGCTCATCATGAATGACCGCGGGGCCAAGGCAATTCTCCACAGCAAGGTGAAGCTGGGAGGCGATGCTTCTGCGGCCGCTGGGCCTGTTGGACGCGAAGCGGAAGCCGATACGGACGTCACGATGCGTGCGGAAATTTTGTCTTACTCCCGCGCGCGCGGACTTTTCGCCGGGATCGCGCTCGAAGGCTCCACGATTCGGCCTGACAACGATGCCGACCAAATCGTCTACGGCAAAGCCATCAGCGCGGAAGACATCGTGCTTCGAGGACAAGTTTCCGTTACACCTGCAGGGCAAAGGTTGGTTTCCCTGCTCGAAAAGCACTCGCCGAAAAACGACTCCGCGAAGTGATTGAAAACGGCCGGATTGCCGCGGGGACTCGCTCGCGAATTGCCCGAACGAGTCCCGCGCCAGCCGTATTATGTCCACGTTTGCTTTGCACCGGCCCGCTTCCTGACATACTCTCTGTACCTGTTTTCTGGGCGGCCCGCCGGCCGTGACGGAGCATCAGCGTGCGACAACCTGCGGTCTGCCCCATGTGCGGAAAGCGCCGAGCCGAGCGCTTTTGCCCCGCCAAGGGCGAATCCATCTGCGCCGTCTGCTGCGCCACGGAGCGCGAGAAAACAATCGATTGCCCTTCCGGCTGCCCGCACCTCATCGCTGCTCATCGCTGGGAAGAAGACCGCCGCAAGCCACCCGCTGAATCGGAGATCGCATTTCCGGATGTGTCCATCCCTCTGGATTTGATTCACGAACACCGCTCGCTTGTTACCGGGATTTCTCTTGCGATTGTCGCGCGCGCGGCGGAAGAACCCGCGCTGGTGGATGCCGATCTCTTCGCGGCCCTCTCGGCGCTCGCCGAAACGTATCGCACGCTCGGCGCAGGCCTCTATTACGAAAACCCGCCCGTTGCTGGGATTCCGCACGCCCTCTATTTGGCTCTCGGCAAATATTTGCGGGAATGGAAGGAAAAAGGCGCAGCCGAAGCCCGCGTGCCGCCTGCTCGCGACGCCGATGTCTTCCGGCTGCTGGTCTTTCTCGTCCGATTCGGACGCACGCGCTCAAACGGCAGGCCCCGCACGCGCGGCTTCCTCGATTTCCTGCGCGCCCAATTTCCCGCCGCGCAGCGCGTAGCCGAAGCCCCGCGCATCATCACCCCGTGAGCCATTTGCGCCACAAGGCGACGCGACGCGCGACTCGAACTCTTCTACCTCACCAGCTTGAATTTCGGATTCTCAATCACGCCGAGCACATTTCCGAACGGGTCGTGCACTTGGCCGATCAAGATCCCTTCCCCGACATCTTGAATCTCTTCGAGCGGCGTCGCGCCCATGTCCAGCAGCCTCTTGTAGGCCGTGCGCGCGTCGGCCACGCCCCAGTAGGCTACGCCAGCCGCCGCACGCTTTGGTCCGGTGTCATCCGACGGCACCAACCCCAACTCATAGCCGCCGACGTTGAAACCGACATAGAACGGCTCATCGAAATAAGGAGATATTCCTAGGATCTTGCCGTACCAGGCCTTCGCGGCCGCCAGGTCCTTGGCTTCATAAGTCGCCGTGCGCAGCCCTAGAAACATTCGCCGCCTCCCGGGATTCCCTCGTATTTGCTTACTACGTCGCCGCTCGATTCCTGCTCCGGCGCACCGCCCAGCGCCAGGCAGAGCTGCTTTCCAGGCAGCTCCCAATCCTTAGCTACCGGCAACGCGCTCAAACCATACTTCTGCCGCAGGCGTTGCACTCGCTCCGACAGTTCTCGCCTGTATGGCTCCGGGGCATATCCTCCCCTGCCGTAACATTCGCGGTACTGCCGCACGAGCCGCGGAAACCTTTTCTCCAGAAATGGCAGAAAGTGCTTCAGGGACGAAGACATCAGGAACACGGCTCGCACACCGAACCACTGCGCGCCGGCTTCTCCTGACGCGCGTGCCAGTGCGTCCAACTCCGCTTCGCCGTCGGTCAGGCCGGGCAGCACCGGCATCGCAAACACGCCCGCCATCACACCGGCGCCTCGCAGCCTGCGCACGGCTGCTAGGCGCAAGTCCGGCCGCGGGGCTCGCGGCTCGAGAGCGCGCGCCAATCGCGGCCGCAGCGTCGTAACGCTTAAATTGACGAAGAGTGAGGAGTGCTTCGAGATCCGTTGTAGCAGCTCCAAATCGTCCAGGACTCGGTCCGATTTCGTCGTGATCGAAACGCTGAGTCCCTTGCGCAGAGCCATCTGCTCCAGAATCGCACGCGTCACTTTGAATTCCCGCTCCGCCGGCTGGTACGGATCTGTCGCAGTCCCAATTGCGATATGCTCTCCGAAGACCTCTCCGCGAGAAAGATCCCGGTTCGCAATTGGCCCGGCATCTTTCTTGACGAAAATCTTTCGCTCGAATTCCGCTCCATCCAACTCCATGAACTCGTGCGTGTAGCGCGCGTAACAGTAGTGGCATCCAAATTCGCATCCGCGGTAGGGATTGATCGTCCAAGCAAAAGGCACCTGCTCGGAATCGCATCGGTTCAGAATCGAGCGAACCGGCAACAAGAAATATTCGGCCCCTCGTTTGGCATCGGCCAGAGGGGAGGTTGCGGCGAGACGGGCAATGCCGACCAGATGGGACGGCGACTCGTTACACCCGCGGGAACTGCGGGCGGCCTGGCTCTCGGTGTCCCGCTGGAGCGGAACGCTGGGCAATAAGGTGGGTGTGGGGTGGTTCGCACCCCGGCGCGAAGCCCGAAGGCTCCTGTGCGCCGGTCGAACCGTGGGAGCAATGGCCATATCTCGCCTCGCCGCTGTGCCTATTATTCGCCATTTATTCGCCCTGTCAACAGTTTTTTCGATTTTTATTCGCCTAATTCATTTCTCTCCAGTACCCGCGTATGGCCTGTTGACCTATTGGCGCGGACCTGGCGCATGGCCGGAGCAACCACCATTTCGCACGCTATACTTGGTCCCCAAATGGCAATCGCAGCCCAAAAGAAGGTCGGCATTCTCATCGTTGACGACGATCGAGGCAGTCAGGCCGCGCTCCGGGAACTGCTCGGCTCGGAGGGCTGGCGAGTGGGCATCGTCCCGGTTGCAAGTCAGGCCCTGCCCGAACTTGCCAGCGGCGATTGGTCGCTGGTAATCGTCAATGTTTCCATGTCCGGCTTGGATGGGCCGCTCTACACGACCCTGAAGGAGCTGGCCCAGGCTCCACCGGTCGAAGGGGCCAAGCGAGCCAGCGTCCTCTTTCTGGTTCCCGAGCTAGCGGGGCCGACGGCCCAGCCCGTTCTCGAACGCGAGAAACTCCCATACGCCTTGAAGCCTTTCCACCTCCATGATTTCCTTGAAAAGGTCAGCGACCTCCTGATGGAAACTTCCACCATCTCAGACCCGATTCGCCGGGTAAAACAGCTTCGCGGCGCGCCCAGTTCCCGCGACGCCCTGCGCATCGAGCGCGAAAGAATGGGCGCCCATTCCGGGGGCCGCTCGACCAACATGTTCGCCTCGCGCACGGACTACCAGATGACCGAAGAAGAAATCGCCGAGTACGAACGCCAAGAACAGGAAGAAGAACAAATACGCAAGAAAAAGAAGCCGCAGGAAGACCCCGGCCTCATGTAGACGGCCCGCTTTCGTAATGCCATCCCTGTTTTCCGGATACCCCGTCCTCGGGCCGCGCCGATCCGCCTTCGAGTTCCCCGATTCGCCCCGCAAGAAATCCTCGGCTGCACGTTCAAACCACGGGAGTGAAGTCCGAAGGCGGTAACTATCGAGTCGCGCCTGTCTACCCTGCCTAACGGCTGGCAGGCGGCAGGCAGGGAGGCCATATGCAACGTCTGACGCAACGCCCCAAAGAGCGCAGTATTCTCTTGGGATTGGGGATACTGGCGGCCACATCGCTGGCTGCCGCCATGCTGGGACTAATACCGCACACGTCGGTAACGGTGACGGCAGGAGGAATCAACGGCTGGCGGCTTGCCGAGCCGGTGACGTACGAAAACTTGACCATTTTCCCTGTCGTAAGCGGGGATGTAGCCGACACGCGGGGATTCGAGACGTTAGACGAAGCCCTCGCTTCCGGCGACGCTATCGTAACCGAAAGCGGTTACAACGGAATGCGGCGGTCGCGCGATTTTGATCCGGGCATCGAAGAAGAGGAGTATCAAGAAGGCGCGCAAGTGAATCAGCTCGTGCTGGTCTATCACGGCAAGCGGCCATTGCTTCTTCTCGCCGGAGAACTGCTGAGCGGAGGCAAACAGGATCGCATTATCGGCAAAGATCGCATCGTCCCAGTCGGCGCGAGGCCGCTGCCGCTGGATGTCTTCTGCGTCGAGCACGGCCGGTGGTCAAACAGCGATAAATTCACGGCCAGCACCATCATCGTGCATCCATCGGTGCGCGAGCGCGCCGCGGTAGACCAGGAGCAGGGGGGCGTCTGGGACGCTGTGCGGAGCGGCTCGACTTCGGCGGAATCGCGCGGTGCGGCGGGCGGAGCCCCTGCAGCGGCGCCACCGGCGTTTTCGCAGCAGAGGATCGAGCGCGAAATATCCACGTCTGCACCGACTGAGTCCTACGACAAGATCTACAACTCACCGTCGTCCGGCGTGCCCGTATCAAGCTTCACCGACGAGGTCCAGCGCCGTTTCGAGCGCGCGACTTCGGGAATCAAGGAGGGCAGCGTGGTCGGTGTAGTCATCGCCTACGGCGGCGAGGTGGCGTGGAGCGACGTCTTCGCATCACCAGCGCTGTTCCAGCGTTATTGGCCGAAGCTGCTGCGCAGCTATGTCGTCGAAGCATTGTCCCGCCCGCAAACTCGCGAGCACGCTTCGCTCGCGGACGCACAGGAATTCCTGCAGCACCTCGACGGCCCCGAGAACACCGAGAGCGAGCCGGGCGTTTATCGCTGGACCGAAATCACGCAGGGCCATTACGTCGAAATCTCACTCGAATCCCTGCAGCCCGTGCAAGTGAAACTGCACTGGCTCAAAATTCACCGCACGAACTGAAATGGGCGCGCCCCGCCTCCACGGCATCCGGCCCGCGCGGCTATTGCGGGCCGGTGCCGACAGGCGCGAGCTGAATCTGTCCCGACCGGTAAGGTCTAAAGTCTTCTTCCACCCGCGCGACGGTCCGGTCGTCGAGGGTGCGGACGATTGGCTCGTCAGGATTCTTTTCGGAAAAAAGCTCGAGCGTCACCTTCCCGCAAGAAGTCGATATTGAATCGTAAGGATACAGGTAGAAGCCGGAGTACGTGGCGTCCGTAACGTTCACGAAAGCGTTGTGGACGTCGAGCACCGTCGCGATCTTTCCCGGCTGGATCGGCTGCACCTCGCGCGAACCGCACAACAATCGCATCCGGTAGAAGTCGGTCTTGAATCTCATCTTCGCGGCTTGCGTGTAGCCCACGCTGCCGGCTTCCACGCCTCGGCGCAGCGCGGACCCGAACGTTTCCCTGAGTTCAGGGTCGGCCCTGATCATGATGACGGGGCTGTATTCGCCCACGTATTCTCCCCAGTTCTTGAGATCGTCCAAAGGCCGGAACGTGCCTTGCACCGCCTCGTCGCTGTTGCCGTTGCGTTTTTCCTTTTCTCTCTCGGCCCTCACCGATGCTCCCATTACCAATTGATATTGCAAAACGGGAGTGATCACGGCGACGTCGAAATTCCCCGCTGTGAACGCGTAGGGACGATAGTCGAATTTCTCGACGCGCGAAGAAGCCTTCAGCGCGTCGATGGGATAGATTCCCACCGGTTCCACGGGCAAGAGCGTCGCCGCGGGAGGGTTGGCGTCCTGCATCTTGGCCTTCGCTCTTTCGATCAGCAGACTCGCATCCTCGATCCGCACGATTCCCGATACCCCTGGCCCCGATTCGTCCGACTCCTTGAAGGTGGTCAAGCCGACCACAACGCCCTGCGAATTGAATAGCGGCCCGCCGGAATTCCCCGGGTTGATATTGATATCGGAAATGATCGCGTGCGGCCCAACCCGGCTCGCGATGCCCGTCGTGATGATCTTCATTTGATGGAGGGGGCTGCCGATCGTGAACACGCGCTCGCCCTCGACCACCGGCGGTTCCGAGCTTTGCGGCGGCGGAAGCGGGGCCACCACGGCTTCGGGGAGGAGTGAAAGGTCGGCCCAGAGCACAGCGATGTCTTTCTCCGCATCAAAGGCCAAAAGGGTCGCCGGCAGCTTTCGCTTCTCGTCGAATTGAATGGCGATGTAGTTCGAGGGACCCACGACGTGCTGATTCGTCAGAAAGATTCCGGCCTTGTCAATGAGAAATCCCGTGCCGTGTCCGAATTCGCTCCACACGGTCACAACGCTGTTCTGATAGCGCTGATAGAATGTCGTCAGGTTGTCCACAACGCGGCCCGGGGCCGGCACCGGTATCA
Source organism: Candidatus Methylomirabilota bacterium (assembly GCA_035626055.1). Taxonomy (GTDB): domain Bacteria; phylum Acidobacteriota; class Terriglobia; order Acidiferrales; family UBA7541; genus DASPOJ01. The sequence continues at coordinate 11,855 of DASPOJ010000198.1, forward strand.
GCGTCTCACCGGGCGTCACCGTAGCATTGTCGTTGCTCAGCGTAATGGACGTTACCGGGGCCACCACAACGATGTCGAGCGACCACGAATACCGCTTACCCTGAAACTCAATCGGCGCGTCCGTCTGCAGCGAGTATTTGCCGGGCGGCAGATCCCCTTCGGCGGTTCCGTCCAGCCCGGTTTTGATACCGAGGGATCCAGTCGTAGAGCCGTTTGCTGGTTCCAAACTAATGGAGAGGAAAGGGACGGGCTTCTGATTCAAGTCTTTATCCACGAGGATAGCACGGACTTGCACTCTTGCGGATTCCGTTTGCGCCAGTATCGGCACGGCGACGGAAACAATCAGGAAGGCGCACAATAAATATCGCCGCACGGGGATCACCTGCAGAAAATAACGAGTTTCATACTATATTGACTATTATCTGTTGTCAATCGGGGCCGCTTTCTCTTGCTGTACGCCCACAGGCGCTCCTCCCGTGCGATCCCTGAAGACTCACCGCACAAGTTGAACCTGGCTGCGGTCGGGCGTTGCTGCGAGCAGTTCCGCGACGCTGCGGCCGAGCACGGGATGCCGCAGGCCGCCGGCGATCTCCGCCAGCGGGGCAAGCATGAAGCGGCGCGCGGCCATGCGCGGGTGGGGGATTTCAAGTCCAGGCTCGCGCATGACGAGCGCACCGTAGAAGAGGATGTCGAGGTCGATCGTGCGCGCTGCGCCGGGAAGAGTTCGCACGCGCCCGAGCGACCGCTCAACCGCGAGCAGCACATCGAGTAGCGAGTGAGGCGTGAGTGAAGTCTCCGCTTCTGCGGCGGCGTTAAGGAACCAGGGTTGTTCGGCGCGTTCCGCCGGCGGAAGCGGCACGGTCGAAACATCCACGGGTTCGGTCTCATAGAGTGACGACCGGCGTAGCACGCGAACGCCGGCTGCGGCGAGCGCGCGAATCGCCCGCTCGATCTGTGCGGCGCGATCACCGAGATTCGAGCCGAGCGAGAGATAGACGATTACATCGGACGGCATTGGGAAGACTCTCAGGAAAAACGCAGCTGGCTCGGCGGCGCCTCGCGGCCGAAATGTTTATACGCGAGAGCGGTGGCGACGCGCCCGCGCTGCGTACGGTCCAGCAGGCCGAGTTTCATCAGGTAGGGCTCGTAAATTTCCTCGATGGCGTCTTCTTCCTCGCTGAGCGAGGCGGCGATGGTGTTCAGTCCGACAGGGCCACCCGCGTATTTTTCGATGATCGTCAGCATCAGATTGCGATCCACTTCGTCGAGGCCGTGCTCGTCCACGCCGAGCATCTTCAAGGCTTCGCGGGCCACATCGGCCGTGATGCGGCCATCCGCGCGCACCTGAGCGAAATCGCGCGCGCGGCGCAGGAGGCGGTTCGCAACACGCGGCGTGCCGCGGCTGCGGCGGGCAATCTCTTGTGCGCCCGTGTCGTCCACGTCGATGCCGAGGATTTTCGCCGAGCGGCGCACGATCTCAACCAAATCTTCCGGTGCGTAGAAATCGAGACGATGCACGATGCCGAAGCGCGAGCGCAGCGGCGCGGTCACCAGGCCCGCGCGCGTCGTCGCGCCAATCAGCGTGAAGCGATTCAATTGAAACGGATGAATCCGCGCGCCCGCGCCTTGTCCCACGATCAGGTCGATGCGGTAATCCTCCATCGCGGGGTAGAGAATCTCCTCGATGGCGGGCAAAAGGCGATGAATCTCATCGAGGAAGAAAACTTCGCGCTGCTCGATGGAAGTGAGGATGGCCGTGAGGTCGCCCTTGCGCTCGAGCAGCGGCCCGGAGCTGGTCTTGATGCTCACGCTCAATTCGTTGGCGAGGATTTGCGCGAGTGTCGTCTTGCCCAGGCCCGGCGGGCCATAGAGCAGAACGTGGTCGAGCGCTTCGCCGCGTGAACGCGCAGCCTCGATACCGATCTTGAGGTTTTCCTTTAGTTGCCCTTGACCGATGAAATCGACGAGCTTTCGCGGGCGGACGCTGGCTTCGATCCGCGCGTCCTCGTCAAACGCCCTGCCGGAAACGATTCTGTCGTGACTCTCTTTCATGGCTTCATGCTTTCGCGAATACGTTCAAAAAGCGGGCGGAGACAAGTGCGTTCACGCCTTCATGCTTCACCGCTCGCGGCCCGCTCCGATAGGATCGGGGCGCGCGCGCCTTTCCGCGCGGGAGAACTCAATTGTTGCAGCGCCGCGCGGAGCAGCGATTCAAATGTTTTCCCCTCCTGCGCGCCAGGCGTTTCGCGCTCAACGCTTTCAACCGCAGCTTCGGCCGAGCGGCGATCGTAGCCCAAATTCAGCAGCGCCGAAATCACGTCGCCCGCCGGGCCCGTTCGGCTCGGCGCAGGCACGGCTTCGGGGGGCTCCATCGCCGCGAGTTTGTCGCGCAGCTCGACGACCATGCGCTCGGCAGTCTTCCTGCCTACGCCGGGAATGCGCGTCAATCGAAGCAAATCTCCCTGGCGAATCGCCGGAACCAAATCGTCCACGGTCATGCCGGAGAGAATCTTGATGGCAAGCGCCGGCCCAACGCCCGAGACGGAAAGCAGCAACTCGAACAGATGTTTCTCTCGCGCGGTGAGAAAACCGTAGAGCGCGAGCGAATCCTCGCGTACGTGCGTGTGAATGAGAAGCGAGACTTCCTGATGCAGCTCGCCGACCGCGTAAAACGTCAAGAGCGAAATGTTCACCAGGTAGCCGACGCCGCCAACGTCCACAATGACCTGGTTCGGCCGTTTCTCGGTGAGTGTGCCGCGAAGTTGGGCGATCATGTTTGCGTTCGACCCAGAATCGGCCGCTGTGAGCCCGCGACGAACGGGCACGGTGATTATTGATTGGCCTCGCAGGCGTGTCAATCCAACGGAACGGCAAGGCTCTGACGGCTCCGACTGGCCGGCGCGTGAGACCGTCTGCGCAAGGTCCTCGGCGGGAGACAAGGAAGCAAGGACTTGACAACAGCTCAGGCCCCGGGCGACGGGAGTTCGCAGGCCCGGCCGGGGATAACTCAAAAAATACTCCCCGCCCCCTCCCCCCATGTTTTTATGTAAGTGTTGAATCCAAAGGGCTTGCGAGGAAAAAACACGTAAGTGCTGAATATAAAGGACTTGGCAACCGTTTGTTTTCAACGAGATACGAAAAATGGCGTGGGAGCTTGTAAGTGCTGATTCTAAAGGGCTTATGGGCGCGCTAAATCCTTTGTTGTGTATCACTTTTGCGTTGCACAAAAATGGTGCAGTTCTCAGGTGACCCGAGGCGAGGGAGGAGGGAGCGGCGGGTTGAGGTTCAGCGTACACACCGAAGGGTAGCAAATGGATACCTTATTGTCAATTCTAAAGTGAGTATTCGAAATGATTTGCACAGCCTGCCTTCCGACAGGCAGGTTCGAAAGGGATGGGCGATGGAGGTTGGCCGGTTCAGAAGCGAGGAAAACCCGCACCCTTGCGCGCGGTGCAAGGGTTGCGGCACCCGGCTGCCGCTGGATGGCTAAGGGTGCGTCTTCTCCTCTACCATTCGCTTCAGGCGAGCCAGGCATTTTCTGCACTCCAGTGTGCGTGACGCGCCGCCGTCAGTAAAAAAGGCCCCATGCCGTGGCGCACTCTCCCCGAGACGCAGCACGGTCTTTTCTTTTCCCGCAGCCGCAAACATGAAGATCTCGTCCATCCACGTGCCAGCAATCCTTACCAGTTGTTTGGGAACAAAGACGGTAATCCGTGATTCGGGGCCACGCGCCCACGTGACCTTTCCTCCTTCTCGCCAGTCCGCCGCCTTGACCCCACCTCCCCACCAGGCTTCCCATTCATCGGTCGCAAGGAAGTGCTCCCAGACTCGATCAAGAGGCCGCTCAATCAAGGTCTCCACCTGTATAAAGGGCGATGTCGTCTGGCTTGAACCCATCTGCGAGGCAAGGAAGGCCTGGTCGGCGAGGTTCTTGACCACGGCATCAACCGCTGCCTGGCGCACGTCCCCGTTGGAGTCGTTCTTTGCGATTTTGTGCAACGTGAACCTGCTCTCGGCGGCTTGTGGCGTAGCGGGCGGTGTTTGTGCGAAAGGGGAGGGCTGGGGTGCGGCTGCGGACACCACGGGCTCCGGAACCGGGCCTGCATGCTTTCCCCGACTCTCTTTCCAAGCCGCCGTGACCCATCCCGATCGGTCGCCCTGCAGGTCTCCCGCCGCGTTGATGCCGGCGGCCACCACCAGGGGCTCGCCGGCTAACTGAGCTGTTTCGATGAAGCGGGAGGCGAGAGGAAGCAGCCCCTTCGCCTCAGAGTTGCTCAAGGCATTTTTCACGGCGGCTATTTTGGAAGGGTCGATTGACTCGACCGCGATACAGTACTGGTTTGCGCGCCCGGCGAGGGTCGTCCGCGTGTCACCGTCCCTGAGCAAGCATCCAGCAAGCTGCCGCGTGTCAATTGCTTCGAAAAGGATTTGGTAGGCAGCGTGGCCGTATGACCCGCTTCCGAGGGCGTCAATATCGAAGAGGATTCCGATTTTGTGCAGCGTGGCCGCGCTCTTGGTGCCTGGTGGCGCAGCAGGAGGTGTTTGTGCGGAAGGAAATGGCTGGGCCGCGACCGCGGGCGCATGGGATACCGTCTGGGTAGCGACGCCTTGCACTGCTGGCACCGTGGCCGCTTCTCTACGCATCACCAAAGTGGATGCCATCTTGTCGTGCAGCGCCTGCTTCTTCTCCGTAAAACCCGCAATGAGGTAGCCGATATTTAAGGGCAGGCCAGACACAATCTTGGCAAATGTTCTGGCCAGGGCTCGGGCGAAGGAAATACGTTTGCCGTTCAGATCGGTGACAACCACGCCTAATGCCATTTTGCCGAGCGTGGCTTGTTTGGCCGAACTTTCGAGCAACGCGAAGTACATGCTGACGGAAGCAACTAAGAGTACGATCATTGCCCAACCGATCAGTGCACGCGAGGTTGCATTAGGCGGCAGATGGCTCATGGCGATACCGCTAAAAGCCATGACGGCGAGGGTGAAAAAAACCAAAATAATCTGATCGATCCACAATGCCACGAAGCGCCGCCAGAAACCGGCATAGGGCGACCTCTGCGCACGTAAGGCGCCCGGCTGCGGGCGGGCAACGCGGGCCGGGGCTTGTTCCCACGGTGCCGGCCTCCCACTCGTCACTCTAGGTTTGGCAGGTGCGCCTGCGCGGGCGACTTTGCGGAGCGATCGTGGCGTTTGCGCTCTATAATCGCTAGTCACTTCCGAAATGTCTGTGGAACCGCAATTGCCGCATTTCAAGCTGGCCGCGACACTTATCTTCGCGTCGGCGCTGTACCCGTATTGGCTGCGTATGGCCTCGGCTGTGGCATCGAGATCGTATGTGGCACCGCATGAGTTGCATCTATAAGTCGCCATGCGCGTTAGCCTCCTTCTCTTTCTCTAGAAGGGACCCCAGACACCTATCCGTCTTTCCCTGGATTTCAACCCCCTTGCTTTGCAAGCCCTCCATGCCTAATTTGCGGCTGCAGCGCGGCCATTTGCCTCACCATGCCGCCAAGAAGCCGTCACTTCGGCTGCGGCCCAGCGACTGCAACCTCAAGCGGTCTCTTCGGGCCGTCGACGTAGCGAAACTGTGAGATCTTCGTGCCGGTTGGCACTGCAAACAAGAAGGAGGAGATGGACGCGCCCGGTGTCGCAGACTTGAAGTACGTGCCCCCTGTGAACGTCCCGGTCCCCCCCATGTCGACTGCGACCGGCAAGATCGGCGACTCTGAGCCTTCTTCAAACACCGCCAGCGCATTCAGAGGGACCCAGTCTTCTCCCAGCCTCATCTCAAGCCGAATGACCAGCCACTGCTTGCCCTCCGGTGGCGCCTCGTCGGTTGGCGAGCCAACCAAGGTTCGGTCAAGCGGCACCGTGACAGGATGGGATATCCTGAGTACACGCAGTACGGAAGCCGTCACAGGCGCAGCGACGCTCTGGCGCGGGGTTGCACTGCCACTTGCACCTTCTGACGTGGACTTCTCCGTCTGCGCCGAAGTCAGAGACTCTGCGTCCTTGGAATTAGCTGTTCCTTGGCCCAAAGCGACCGCCGCCGAAAAGCAGGCTGCCAACGTCACGATCGTCCTGTTCAGTTTGATCATATGGATCTTCTCTCCCATGCTGCGGCCCTTGGCACCTCCTCTGCCCTGAGTGGCGAAGCATCCAAAAGCCTGTCATTGTTCAGAATGCAGATTCCATCCGGTGCTTTCGTTAGGGCGTCAAATTTCGTACGGACTTATAAGATCAACTACGCCAGGAACACCTCAGGCAGGGCGCGAATTCAGGTTCGCGATGAGGCCGGACATGCTTATACTCCTCGATGCAACGAGCGGTCAATCCTCCGCACTCGTCCACCTGATTGGTGGCACTCGGCTTCCGTTCGTTGAGATTTGTAGTGCTGGAGGAATTCGAGCGGGGTTCGGTATCTCGCGCTTGGTGGGGGAGGCTGATTAGATGACGTTGCCGGCTCCTTCTTCCGAGAACGCTCGGTTGCGCTAGCGACCAAGGTCCGGTCTCGCGACCCCGTTGCGGTCCACCGGACCCCAGAAACCGGGGCTCGGAAGAAAGGAGCCAAGCGACCCCATTCCCGATCGTGCCGAGGAGGAGAAAACATGATCGTCGTGCGTGACGTCTTTCACATCGAACCGGAGCAAATGAAAGCGGCCAAGGAAATTCTCAGAGAGCACAGGGGAATTGCGAAGAGGCTTGGCTACCAGATTGGAAGAGTGATGACTGATTTGACCGGCGATTACTACACGCTGGTTCTGGAGAGCGATTTCACGAGCCTTTCGCAGTACGAGGGCGCGCTGAAAGCGATTTTCGCCGACGCGGCGTGGCAGGAGTCCTACGGGAGGCTTCGCAAGATGATCCGCGGCGGCCGGCGCGAGATTTACACGCTGGTCGAGTAGGTTTCCCAGCGAGGAACGGAGAGATCCCTCATCGTCCGCCACGGCGGACCCCTGGGGATGACCACGTTGGTTCAACGGCGGGCGGAGACCCGCCTTTCCGGCCAAGCATCCAGGAGCTTCAGGGGTCAAAACCCATGACTTCGCTCCGCTTTTCGGGACGACTCCCGACCGGGACGGGAGAGGTTCCGCCGTGCCCTCCTGCAGAAACGATATATGAGATGGCTTCTTACGCTTTACGTTCGGGGCCGAAGACGGAGAGGCGATGGCCGTCCGGGTCGGCGAAGTTGGCGGCCCACATCGGCCCGGAGATGTTGCGCGGTTCCTGCGAGAAGGCGAGGCCGCGTGCGCGCAGGGCCTCGTAGGCGGCGCGGACGTCTTCGACGGGAAAAATCACTTCGGCGTTGCCGGGGCCCGCGCCCAGGGCTTTCGCCAGCGGCTCGCTCACTACGAGCGTGACTCCGCCCGCTTCAAGAAACGCGAAGCCAGGGAATTCCGTTTGCAGTTTGAGGCCGAGGAGATCGCGATAGAAAGCGATCGAGCGGGCGACGCTGGCCACGCCCAACATGACGATCCCGATTCTCGTGAGTGGCGATGGAGGCAGGCTCATGGCGTCTCGGGCGCTCGGGTGCTGCATCACATTGCGCCGTCAATAATCTCTACGGCATCAATGACGCCGATGACGGCCATATCGATGGGGGAATCCGGCCGGCCGACGGCGGTCATGGCGGCAAAGCCCTCGGTGGCGATCAGCACGCGCGAGCCGATGCCGGCGTCCACGGCGTCGAGCGCGAGGACGGGGTCGCCACGATCGCTGCCGTCGAGCTCAAGCGGCTGGACGACGAGGATTTTGCGGCCCTCGTGCGAGGGCGCTTTCTGCGTCGCAACGACATCTCCGATGACGCGCCCGATCAGCACAAGGGAACTCCGCTCCCGAGTTTCGCACCGGCGATCACTCGGCTTCGCATCGTCAGTCGCGCGGAACCGCTAGATTCTTCACTGCGCTGCCCGGCACAAACCGCCGCGCAAGACGCTCCGCTCAGAATGACAAAATGTGGCCTGGTGCCATAAGCCGTAAATCGGCTGTACTTCATGGGGCGCTGCCAGCTTTCTTCGCGGGGATATTCACGGTATCCACGATGGCGACGATGGTGGCCTCGGTGGGGACGATCTCGGGCAGAAACGCGAAGCTGGCCTCGCGTCCGCGGCACCAGTAAATCATCTCGCCCTCGCCCGCGCCGACCGAATCGATGGCGACCAGCGGCTTGCCGGTTTCGCGGCCCTGGCGGTCGAGCGGCTGAACGATGAGGAGTTTCTTGCCGTCGAGCGAGGCGTTCTTCACCGTGGCGACGACGTTGCCGATGACGCGCCCGAGCAGCACGGGCTCACTTCCTGCGCGCGGCGGCGAGTTCGCCCTGGTGCTTCGCGTCGAGATGAACCGTGTCCACGATGCCGACGATCGCGGCGTCCACGGGGCGGTCCTTGCATTCGGAGGCGTTGCGCGCGGAACTGCCGGTGACGATCAGCACGGTTTCGCGGAAGCCGGCGTCCACGGTATCCACCGCGACGATATAACCGGATTCATCGGCGCCTTCGGGGGAGATGGGCTTCACAACGAGGAGCTTCTTGCCTTCGAGGCGCGAGTCCTTTCGCGTCGAGACCACGGTGCCGACGATGCGCGCGAGAATCATTTTTTGCCGCGAAGGCTCCCCCCACCGGAGACTTTTGCTCGGAGAAAGAATTCACGAGGAGCGAAGGACTCTTCGGCCCCCGACACATCCGGGCCCTCAGAATGACGGCGTCCCGCGCCGAGATTCTCAGAGCGCGCTTCAGTGCGCCGACGCGACCATTGCCGACTTGCCGATGGGCAGCGCGTCCTCGAGCGACTGGTGCGGCCGCGGGATGACGTGCACCGCAATCAGCTCGCCCACGCGGCGCGCGGCGGCTGCGCCGGCGTCGGTGGCCGCTTTGACGGCCGCCACGTCGCCGCGGACCATCGCGGTGACATAACCGGAGCCGATCTTTTCCCAGCCGACGAGCGTCACTTTGGCCGCTTTCACCATGGCGTCGGAGGCCTCGATCATCGCCACGAGGCCGCGCGTCTCGATCATGCCGAGTGCTTCACCCATTCGCTTTCCTCCAGGCCGGCAAGGCTCCCGTCACGCGGGAGATGCCGGCGCTGCCGTCAAATCCAATCCCAGCGGGCCGATCCCTCTGCGAACCGTTCAGCGGCGCGCGCGATCGTTTCGCAGCGCTTCTTCGATGAGCGCTTCCAGCTCCGCGCGCGTCATGGAAATCCGCTGTGGCTCTTCTTCATCCGAGTCCGCGCCGGACGTCACAATGGGCAGGATCCCTGACAGGTTCGGGTCCGGCAAACCATAGCGACCGCGCGCCGCGAGCAATTTTTCCACATCGCTGCCAGAAAGCAAGGATTGTTTGCCGAGAATCTCGGTGACGAGGGCGACGCGCGCGTACTGTTCGACCAATTCCATTTTGTAGAAAGCCGAGAGAAGGTCCCGGCCGCAGGTCACTGCGCCGTGATTGGCGAGCAGGATCGCGTCGTGATGCGTTACGAACGGCTCGAGCGCTTCCGAGAGTTCCGGCGTGCCCGGCGTCGCGTACGGCGCAACGGGAACCGCGCCCAGCGCCACCACCATCTCGGCGAGGAGCGCCTTGTTGAGCGGCGTATGCGCCGCAGCAAAACCGCAGGCGACCGGCGGATGCGCGTGGACGACGGCGTTGACTTCCGGGCGCAGGCGGTAGAAAAGAAGATGCATGCCGATCTCGCTGCTGACGTCTTTTTCGCCAGGGAAATTGCGGCTTTCGATCTCGGCGACGATGAGGCTTTGCGGGAGGAGCGCGCCCTTTGAGCGCGAGCGGGGCGAAACGAGGATGCGGCCGGCATCCAGGCGCACGGACAGGTTGCCCTCGGTGGCCACAACGAAGCCGCGCTCGCGCAACCAGCGTCCGGCGACGCACAGCTCGCGGCGGTGATCTTCTTCGGCCTTGGCGTGGCCGTGTGAAATCACGTTTAGGTCCATAGGAACGAAAACCACAGCCGGTCCGTATGACCCGGGGCGGCGGGCGCTGCCGAAGCGGGTGGACTCACGAGCCCGGCGAACATCCTGTTTAGCCGAGGCGGACGGAAAAATCCAGCACTAACTTGCGGCCGCGCCCGCGCTACGCGTAGATGCCACGCAACTTCAATACGGAGGCGACGCGGTCGATGGCAAGGATATAGGCCGCGATGCGGTTGCTCACGCCGTGAATCTCTGCGTAGCGCACGACTTCGTCGAAACTGTGCTCCATGACGTCCTTGAGTCGCTCGTTCACCTCGCGCTCGCGCCAGAAATAGCCCTGGCGATCCTGCACCCACTCGAAATAGCTGACCGTCACTCCGCCGGCGTTGGCGAGGATGTCCGGAACAACGAAGATCCCTTTCTTGTCCACGATTTCATCGGCCATGGCGGTGCATGGCCCGTTGGCGCCTTCACAGAGGATGCGCGTCTGCAGGCGATGCGCGTTTTCGCTGGTGATTTGGTTTTCCACGGCGGCGGGTACGACGATGTCGCACGGCTGAAAGAGAACATCCTGCGGGGGAAAATGCGCGCCGCCGGCCGGAAATTCTGCGAGCGCCCGGCCCGAGCCATGGACCCAGTCCAGGAGCTTCGGCACGTCGAAACCATTCTCGTTGTAGAGCGCGCCGGCCACGTCGGCGACGCCGACAATCTTGTAGCCCGCCTGATTCATCAGCAGGGTTGCAATCGAGCCGACGTTTCCGAAACCCTGCACGATGACGCGCGTGCTCTCGCGCTTCAGCCCAAGTTTCTCCACGGCCTTGTCGCAGACCATCAGAATGCCACGGCCCGTGGCCTCACGGCGTCCGCGCGAACCGCCGATGTCAATCGGTTTGCCCGTCACGACGCCGGTGACGGTGTGGTGATAGTGCATCGAGTAGGTGTCCATCACCCAGGCCATCGTTTGCTCGTCGGTGCCGAGATCCGGGGCGGGAACGTCGCTCTCCGGACCGAACCAATCGGAGAGTTCGGCCGTGTAGCGGCGCGTGATGCGTTCGATCTCGCCAGCAGAAAGTTTTTTCGGATCGCAAATTATGCCGCCCTTGGCTCCGCCGAAGGGAATATTCACCACAGCGCACTTCCACGTCATCCAACTCGCGAGCGCGCGCACTTCATCGAGTGTGACGTCCGGCGAGAAGCGAATGCCGCCCTTGCCCGGCCCGCGCACCTTCGAATGCTGCACGCGATAGCCGATGAAAACTTGCAGGCGGCCATCATCCATGATCACCGGGATGTAGACGGTGATTTCCTTGTTGGGATAGCGCATGAAGCGATACAGCCCGTCCTCTAGGCCGATGCGCCGCGCGGCTGACTCGAAGCGCGCCTCGGCCGATTCATAGATGTTGAATTCGTTGTGCGCGATCAGGGTGGCCATCACCGTTCTCCCTGGGCGGCAAGATCAGAAGAGAGCGCCGCATGCCTTTGCCCGCAGGCCGGATGGGGCTGAAGTTCCGCGAGGAAACCTGCGGACAGCACCGCCGAGTATAAACCCGCGGCTTGCCGCGCAAGAAACCACGCAGAGTTTAATTGCGGAGAGGTGTGCGTCTTACAAACTCCTCGATCAAGAGCCGGGTCAGCCGTTCGGAATCGTGCCGGACAAAACCGTGCTCGGCGAGCAGGTCGTCGAACACGCAGCGCAAGCCCATCCGCTGCAGCTCGCCGGCCTCCGCGAGCAGGGGTTCTGCCCCGCTCAAGTGATATCGCCGCGCAACCGCTTCGGACACAGGCTGGCGGTTGACGATCACCCAATCGACGATTTTATGTCGCGCGTGTTGAAAGATGCTGCGAAGGTGGCCGGCGAGCGACATCCCTTGCGTCTCTCCCGGCTGCGTCATTAGGTTCGCGATGTAGATCCGGGCGGCCCCGGATTTGGCGATGGCGTCCGACACGCCTTCGACCAGCAAATTCGGAATGACGCTCGAATATAGCGACCCCGGACCCAGCACGATCAGATCCGCATTCGCGATCGCGTCCAGCACTTCCGGCAACGGGAGCGCGCGCCGCGGCACCAACTCGAGCCGCCGGACGATCTTCTTCGACTTCGCAATGCGCGTTTCGCCGCAGACGACGGAGCCATCCATCATCACGGCTTTGAGCGATACGTTTTCAATCGTGCTTGGAAAAATTCTCCCGCGAATGGCGAGCACTTGCGCGCTCAGCCGCACCGCTTCCGCAAAGTCTCCGGTGACGTGGCTCAGCGCCGTCAGAAACAAATTCCCGAAGCTGTGGCCTCTCAAGCCGCGCCCGCTCTTGAAACGGTATTGAAACAGCCGCCCGAGCAGCGCCTCATCCTTCGACAGCGCCACAAGGCAGTTCCGAATGTCTCCAGGAGGCAGGACTGCGTAGTCGCGACGCAAGCGGCCCGAGCTGCCGCCATCGTCCGTGACCGTGACCACCGCCGCCAAGTCCGCGATCGGGAACTTCGGCAGGTCCTGCCGGCGCCGCGCGACGTAGTGCTTCAAACCGCGCAGCAGCGTCGAAAGACCCGTGCCTCCGCCGATCGCGACAATGCGAACGCCGGACTTCCGGACGGTCTTCCGAGAAGGATGCTTGGTCTCCATTTCGTCCTGAAGAAACGACTGTAGGGAATTCCTGGCGGGCGCGCTAGAGTCCAGAGCCTTCGCGTTCCGGATACAGCAACTCCGTGAATCGCGGGTCCTCTTGCAGAAATGCGAAATCCTCGTCGTTGCGCGCGTGATAGCGATTCTCAGGGCGCAACTGAATGGCAACCTTCAGATTCTCCATCGCGGATTCGGATTCGCCCGTCAGGCAGTCCAGCGCCGCCATCGCGTAGAACACAAAGTCCGCCTTCGGCGCCAGTTTGCGGGCGCGCAACAGGTGCTCGCGCGCTTCGTCCCAGCGGCCGAGATTCATCGTCGCAATCCCAGCTTGGTAAAACTCTTCAGGCGTGCGGAGGTTGGCCGGCTGCGGACGGTTCATCCGTTGATCGATAATCCGCACGTGCATCTGCGCGCGATCGTTCAGCTCCTTGCTGGGGCCCGCGAAGACCTTTTCCAGCAACTGCCTGGCCTTCAAATATTTCTGCTGGTGCAGCGCCTGCAGACCTTCTTCGTACAGTTTGAGCTGCTGCTCGACGCGCGGATCCACGATGGCGCGAAAGGCCTCAGCGTGGGCGGCAATCGGCTGCCCAATCTTTGTTTTCTGTAACTTGGAGCGGCTTGCGCCGGGCCCTGAACGCGATCCGGAGTTGCGGCTAACTTTTGCCTTCTTCGCCATCCTGCGCGAATCTTAGCAGAGCCAGAAAAGGGAAGCAACCCGGCCAAAAGTAGCGTTTAGTCACTCATTTTGTAGAACAGTGTCTTTTAGTCATAACTTTCCGGCGTTTGCCCCGCGCCGCGCCCCCGACTTTCAGGACACGGGCTCCCGCCTTGCGCATTGGACTGTCTGTGGCCGTGTGCTATAAAAGTGTCGCCGGCCCTGCCCGGAAAACCGTGCCGTTTATCAATTTTCCTGCGCGCGAAATCAATTGCAAGCTCGTCTACTACGGGCCCGGCCTGGGCGGTAAGACGGCTAATTTGCAGTGGATCTACGACAACACCGGCGAGGCGCAAAAAGGAAAGATGATTTCGCTCGCCACGGAGACCGACCGAACCCTCTTTTTCGACTTTCTCCCGCTCGACCTCGGCACCATTCGCGGGTTCAGGGCCCGGCTGCACCTTTACACGGTTCCCGGCCAGGTATTCTACGAAGCCAGCCGCAAGCTGATCCTGAAGGGGGCGGACGGGGTCGTCTTTGTCGCGGACTCACAGGAAGAGCGGCTCGACGCCAACCTGGAGACGCTCGAAAACCTGAGGGAGCACCTGAAGGAACACAAGCTCTTCTTCGAGACGATCCCTTACGTTCTGCAACTCAACAAGCGCGATTTGCCTTCGACCCTACCCGTTGAAGAGCTTACGAAGCAGTTGCAGGTCAAGGGAGAACCGATCATCGAGTCGGTCGCGATTACCGGACAGGGCGTGTTTGAAACCCTGCGCGAAATCGCAAAGCTCGTGCTTGCCGCGCTGCGAAATTCTGCTTGAGTTTGCCAGGGATTGCGATCACTCCAGGTGGGTGCGCTTTTCTCCGAGCGTGGTCGTGTGCTTCAGGTCTCTATGTTGTCTTCGTAGTTCCTCAATGCTAAGACGGCGTGTCGCCGAGAAAAGGATAAAGCAGAGGCCTGCCTGCCGCTTGCTGCCGGTAGGCAGGGTAGGCAGGCGCAGAGAGCGCTGAGGCGCAGGGAAATACAGACTAGCGAAATTCCTGAAGTGCGGCGCTTTCCTTTTCGTAGTGAGGTATGACTTCCAACAGGTGCGTCACGGAAAGCACGTCGTGCGCACGGCCCGTCAGGCCGCAAAGTTTCAGACTGCCGCCCATGCGCTCCAATCGAACATAATGGCGCACCAGCGTGCTGATGCCCGAACTGTCCAATTGCTGCACGCCGGATAGATTGATCAAAACTTTGCGCGACCCTGCCGAGAGCTGCTTGCCCAGGGCCGCCGAAAGATTATCGTTGTCCGCGCCGATGGTGACGCGGCCCTTGATGTCGAACACCGCGACGTCACCTTCCTTGCGGACCGACACTTCGATACTCACAATCCACTCCCCCTGCCGCGCAGACGCGAGGCTTGGCCAGCCCGTAAACGTCCGAACGTATTCGGACGCTCCGCATTATACGCCCGAGCGCCCGCATTCGTTTCGGTTGAGAGATCAACGAAACAATTGTTCGTGTGTTCGTGGCGGAGGGCGACAAGCGGATCGACACGTGCATCGCTCGGCGGGCGTCAGTTAGGGGGCCTGCCAGTCGAGGGAGTAAATCTCCTGGGTACCGGTGTCGCGCAGCAGAAGGGGTGAATCGTCGAGAGCCATGCCGAGCCAGCTGAATAGTTTTCCTGTTATCGGGACGTTCCTCAAATCGGCCACTTGCTCCAACTTGCGGTCGCTGATATGCAGGCGCATCACCGCCCAATGATTTCGGTGTAGTTGCAGGAAATAAATATAATCCCCGCTCTTTGACCAATTGGGGAAACCTGCGCTAGCCTTCGCGAGTTCCCGCCAATTTTGGGTGGCAAAATCGAAAAGCATCAGGCTGTGGGCATCGAGGGGCATTGCGGCGATATAACGCCCATCGGGCGACCAGCGCGGGGAGAAAAGACCCTTTGAGCCAGGAAGGGTTGAAACGTCCCGAGTCTTAAGGTCGAGGATGCGGATGCTAGCACCGGGATCGGTTGAAGTGCCGCCGAAGGCGATTCTCGTTCCATCGGGCGACCACGTCGGATCCCATTCGTCCTCGGAGTCGCCGGGAAGCATCGCGTTCGGCGTTCCGCCATCGGCCGGAACGATGTACAACTTCGTCTTCTGGCCACTCGAGAAGGCATAGAAGGCAATTTGACTGCCGTCGGGCGACCATCTGGGCAGTAAGACATAGAGCGGCGGATCGCTGAGCTGTATTCGCTGACTGCCGTCCAATTTACTTTTCCACAGTGTTCCGTCCGGGTAGCTGACATATGCCACCCACTGTCCATCTTTCGAGAAGCTGACGCCCTCCGCTGATACACCGGAAAGAAATGGAACGAACGACGCGGATTTCGCATCGTAGCGATCCAGTTCCCCGCGCTGGAGCGCACCCCCCACGAACAGCTTCTTGCCGTCCTTGCTTGGCAGAGGCAGGAAGAAAGCCATCGGCCCGAAGGTCAACTGGATAGGTTGCCGATTGGCTCTTCCGAACCAATTTCCTTTTTCCGCAAGGGCCCAGATATTGAGTTGCGAATAGAAAACGAAGTACTTCCCGTCTGCGGTCCATCTGCCGCAACATTCCGCAGGGGGTGTGTGCCAGGCCGGCAACAAGGGATGCGCGTTCGATCCATCGATTGAAACCTGCCAAAGCGCCCGCACGCCAGCACCAAGGAATGCACTCCCGACAGTGAACCGAATTACCGTGCCGCCCGGCGACCAAGCGAGGTCAAGAATTAGATCGGCTGCGGAGATCAGCTTGTGGGATTCGGAGCCATCGCTCTTGGCCAGAAACAGATCGCGTCCCTCGGCATAGGCGATCATTTGGCCGTCTGCAGACCAGGCCGCGACCTGTCCAACCACATCTCCCAGTTTGTGCGGTGGCCCGCCCAGCACGGGTATCACCCAGAGCGGCCCATTGAACGCCGCCCCGCCCACCTCGTCCGCGACCAAAAGTGTCGATCCGTTGGGCGAAACGTCGAGCAGTTGCATCGTCGGGTTGGGAACTGCGACGCCCGCCACGTCTCCACCGGAAGCAGACACCTGGGCAATGACTCTACCCTGGGAAGTGTTTTCGTTAAGGTAAAGCCGCGCCCCGTCCGTCCCCACTAAGTTCTTAGGATAACTGTCGTGAGTGACCGCGACGTATCCCGATACCCTGGGCGGAGGCAAAGGGCGAGACTGAAAATAGATGAGCGCCACAATGACGATGACACCCAAGCCGCCCGCCGCCAGCGCCCAGCTTTTCCACCAAGGCCGTGCGGTCTTGGAGCCGGCCGCCACAACAGCGGATCCGGATGTCACGGTGGTGGATTCGGGCGCAGCGGTCGCGGCGGAGATTGTGGCCGCGGATCGGTCCGAATCGGTGTCGCGCTTCAATCGCCTCAGGTCCGCTCGCAACTCGGCCGCGCTTTGGTAACGCAGTTCGCGGTCCTTCTCGAGAGCCTTGATGATGATCTCTTCTAGTTTGGGCGGCACGTCGGGGTTCAAGCGCACCGGAGCGACTGGAGCACGGTTGAGGATGCCCTCGAAGATCACGCCGGGGGTGTCGCCGCGGAACGGCAGCGACCCCGTGGCCATTTCATACAGCACCACACCAAAGGAAAACAGGTCCGTGCGCGCGTCCAGCTCCTTGCCGCGCACTTGCTCGGGAGACATGTAGGCGACTGTTCCGAGGGCCGAGCCGGGGCTGGTCAGTTGCGTTTCTGGAATCTCCGTCATTGCCGTGGAAATCGTTTCCGCGGAAGGCGTCTGAACGGACTTCGGATCAGCTGTCAGCTTGGCCAAACCGAAATCGAGGATCTTGGCGTGCCCTCGCGTGGTGACGAATAGGTTGGCCGGCTTGATGTCGCGATGCACGATGCCCCGGGCATGGGCGGCGTCGAGGGCGTCGGCCACTTGCACTGCGAGGTCCAGCACCTCGCGAACGTCGATCTGCTTGCCCCGAATCAAGCGGTTTAGCGTTTGCCCTTCGAGCAACTCCATGGCGATAAAGGGCTTCCCGCCAGCCTCGTCAACTTCATAGATAGTGCAAATATTAGGGTGATTGAGCGCCGAAGCGGCCAAGGCTTCGCGCTGGAAACGCTCGCGAGCCGCCGGATCCTTCGCCAGTTCCTCAGGAAGAAATTTTAGTGCAACGTGGCGGCGCAGCTTGAGATCCTCGGCCTCACAGACCACGCCCATGCCGCCGCCGCCGAGCGTCGCGACGACGCGGTAGTGCGAGATCTCCTGACCAATCAGGGGCGAGACATCCGGCATTTCGCGCACATCTTAGGGTGCGCCCGAAGGCCTGTCAACGAATAGGGGCGCTTGGGAATTTCGTTTGGCGCGTTCAGCCTTGACAGGCTTCCGTCTCGCCGAATAATTTTCTTCACATGAAGGCGCTGGCGTTACATCGCTGGAACGTCACTACGGCCGAAGCGCGGGAAATTCAAATTGCGCTCCGTGAGCAGATGGAGCGAAGCGATCGCTTCGGCCGCGTCCGCTACATTGCAGGCGCGGACTTGGCGTTTGAACAGCCGGAGCCAATCACCTGGAAGCGCGGCCTGCGCGGCGGCTCCGGACGCGCCATCGCTGGAGTCGTTTTGTATCGATTCCCCGGGCTCGAAGAAGTCGAACGCGTCTCGGCCGTTCGGCCACTTCGATTTCCCTATGTGCCGGGCCTGCTCAGCTTCCGCGAGGCGCCCGCGCTGCTTGCGGCGTTTGCGCGTTTGCGGCATCGGCCGGATTTGATTTTTATTGACGGACACGGCTACGCGCATCCGCGCCGGTTCGGCATTGCCTGCCATCTGGGCGTCCTGCTCGACCGGGCGACGATCGGCGTAGCGAAATCATTGCTGATCGGCACGTACGGCGAACCCGGCGCGAGGGCGGGGAGTTGGGCGCCTCTGCTGGACACAAATGAAAAGAACGAGAGCGAAACCATCGGCGCCGTCCTGCGAACCGCGGATTCTGTGCGGCCCATATTCGTTTCACAAGGCCACAGGATCTCGCTCGAACGCGCAATCGAGTTCGTGATGGCCGTCGCCGACGGCTATCGGATCCCTCGTCCTACGCGCGACGCCGATCATTTCGTCGGCGCCCTGAAACGCGGGGGGATTTTGCAGCCCGCCCGGCGGGCTGTTGCGAAATGAAACTAGGGCTGTGTGCGCTTGCGCTACGTCCGTCGTGGTTTTGTCCTTGTACTTCCTTCCGAGATTTATAATTAGTTGTATCACCCCTTCCGGGCTGTCGCCACGCAGACAGACCTATGAAAGAAACTGTCGCCATTCCGCCGGAAGTCCCTTCGCCAACGCGCCTGGAGGAGATCCAGGCCGAGCTCAATCGTCTCGAACGGCGCGACTGGTGGCTGTGGATCACGGCGATCATCGTGATGTCGATGCTGACGCTGGCCGTGGTTTCGATGAGCTTTCCGGATCTGCTCAAAGCAGAGGATCCGTTCTTCCAGTTCAGCCTCAATCAAGCGGTTCATGGCCTAGTCGGGCTGGTGTTGCTGTTCAACACCTACTCGGTCTACCAGCAATGGACGATCAAGAAGCTGCGCCGCCAGTTTTCCGAGCAGCTCGGCATGATGCATCGCCTGCAGGCTCGCGCGGAGGAATACCACAGACTCGCCACGAGCGATGCGCTGACGGGGCTTTACAACCGCCGCTTCGGCGATCAGCGGCTCGAAGCTGAAGCCGCGCGTTCGCAGCGCTACGACCGCCCGCTGACCGTCGTGGCGATTGACTTGAACGATTTCAAGCAAATCAACGACACGTACGGGCATGCCGCGGGAGACCTGGTGCTGCGCGAGTTCTCGGAGCAACTGAACGCCGCCATACGCGTCTCCGACGTGGCGGTGAGAATGGGCGGCGACGAATTCCTCGTCATCCTCCCGGAATGCCCCACGGAGCAGGTGGAGGCGATGCTGAGGCGCCTACAGACGATTGTGGTGGAATTCGGCGGCCACAAGATTCCTGTTTCGTTCTCCGCGGGCTGGGTGGGCTATGAATCGGGGGAAACGCCGGAACAGTTCCTCCAACGCGCCGACGAGACCCTCTACGCCGACAAGCGCGCCCGAAAGGTGAACACACCCGAGCCGATCCCCGCGCGTTAGTCGCGGATCAGTTCGCCCCGCGCGCACTTTTTCGTCTGGATACTGCAGTACTCCTCGGAAAGTCAGACTCGATCCTGCAGAGGAACGTAAGAGCGCTTTGCTTCGCCAAGATAGATTTGGCGCGGACGAGCGATTTTCTGCTCGGGGTCGAGCAGCATCTCCTCCCACTGCGCTAACCAGCCGCTAGTGCGCGGAATGGCGAAAAGCACGGGAAACATCGTGACGGGAAATCCCATGGATTGGTAAATGAGGCCGGTATAGAAGTCCACGTTGGGGTAGAGGCGGCGCGTAACGAAATAGTCGTCCTCGAGAGCGATGCGCTCGCATTCGAGCGCTATTTCCAGCAGTGGATTCGTGCCCATGACGTCAAAGACTTGCTCGGAAATCTGCTTGATGATGCGGGCGCGCGGATCGTAGTTCTTGTAAATCCGATGGCCGAACCCCATCAGTTTTTTCTCGCCCGCTTTCACACGCTTGATGTACTCCGGGACCTTTTGGATCGAACCGATGTCCAGCAGCATGCGGAGGACTTCCTCGTTGGCCCCGCCGTGCAGTGGACCGTAGAGCGCGGCAGTGGCCGCAGCGGTCGCCGAATAGGGATCCACGTGTGAGCTGCCGACGCAGCGCATGGCGTTGGCCGAACAATTCTGCTCGTGATCGGCGTGGAGAATAAAGAGAACATCCAGGGCATGCTCGAGCGCCGGGTTCGGCCGGTATGTGTGCTCGGTGGTCCTAAAGAGCATGTTCAGGAAGTTACCGCAGTACGTCAGCTCGTTATCCGGGTAGGCATAGGGCATGCCCAGCGTGTGCCGGTAGGCAAACGCGGCAAGCGTGGGCATCTTGCCGATGAGCCGCCAAATCTGCTTCCTGCGGGACTCCGCATTGAAGATGTCGCGCGCATCGGAATAGAAAGTGGAAAGCGCCGCGATGGCGGAAATCAGCATACCCATCGGATGGGCGTCGTAGTGAAAACCCTCGAGAAACTTCTTGATGCTCTCGTGGATGAAGGTGTGGTGGCTGATGCGGTCGGTCCACTCCTCGAGCTGTGCGGCGGTGGGGAGTTCGCCGTAGAGAACTAGATAAGCCGTCTCGAGATACGTGCTTTTTTCGGCCAGTTCTTCGATGGGATAGCCGCGGTACCGGAGGATGCCCTTATCGCCGTCGATGTAGGTGATGCGGCTCTTACACGACGCGGTGTTATTGAACGCAGGGTCGTAACTGATGATCCCGAAATCTTCCTCACTTTGCTTGACCTTGCGAAGGTCGAGGGCGCGAATCGTCTCGTCAGTGATGGGCACTTCGTACGTCTTGCCCGTGCGATTGTCCGTGATCGTAAGGGAATCACGGCGCGAACTAGGGTCCACCTGTTGAGTACCACTGCGTGTC
The DNA here is from genome assembly GCA_035626055.1 of Candidatus Methylomirabilota bacterium. Lineage (GTDB taxonomy): Bacteria > Acidobacteriota > Terriglobia > Acidiferrales > UBA7541 > DASPOJ01. The sequence goes on from DASPOJ010000198.1 coordinate 32,551, forward strand.
GTCGCGGGTTGTTGCGTCCGGTTCATGGCTGTTTCACGGGTCATAGAGAATACAGCTTAACGTAAGCGAACGCCAGAGGCCGTTGGGAGAGCTGAACCGAGCGGAGACGCCTACCAACTAAGGGGACCTGGGGCGAGGGAAGCGGCCCGTGCTGCGACTTTTCCGCGGGTATAACATCTAAAGCAATAGCTGGACAGGAATCGATTGAGCGCCCGCGGCACGCGGGCCGGAGGCGGGCATGATTCAAGTGATTCGTTCGGACGAGCGTCATCATCTCGATGCGGGCTGGCTTTCGACGTACTGGCATTTCTCCTTCGACGACTACTACGACCCGGACAA
>DASPOJ010000199.1:0-20155 GCA_035626055.1 Candidatus Methylomirabilota bacterium
GCGGAAATCACGACCTCGTGCGCCAAAGCCGAAGTGAAGCGAGCCAAGCCTCCTTCGTGCGCAAACACGATGTCCCCGGAGGAGATTTGCTTCCCGGAATACCGCGAGTCCCCGTGATCGCAGCGGTACGATTCGACCCCGCTTCCGTCGGTGTACACCGTGTACAGCTCGGAAGTTGTGCCCGCGCCCAAAGGATAGGCCGCTTCGAATAAGACGCGGCCGTCTTGCAGAATGTCGAGCGGGAGAGAGTTTCCCGGGATGTAAGTGAGTTGCAGGACCTTCTCTTTGACGCCGCTCAGAGAAGCAATTTCCAAGACGAACTTGCCTGCGATCTTGTGCGCGAAGACGACTCGGTCGGGCGGCACGGGAAGCGGCCGGATGCAGTCGTCGTCGCATTGCGTGACTTGCCGTGCCTCGCCGGATTGCGCAGGGATCTCCCAGATCTGCCAGTGTTCCCGCCGTCCGTGCTTCCCCGCAAACAGGACAGTTTTTCCATCGAAGGACACGCTCGCGTCCGCCGAGGCTGCGAATCCCGGGACCAGCGCGCGCCGTCTCCCGCCGTCTCTGAGGAAAATCGCGGCGCCTTGCGGGAATCGCTCGCCTCCCTGCATCCAGGCCAGCGGACTGTACTCGCGCGCAAGCGTGTAGAGCAACGGCACGCTGGACGTCGATACGCCCGAGAGCCCAGCGTGCAAAGCCACGGCGAGGGAAACACAAACGAGAAGAATGGCCGCCCGCGAGTGCATCTAGCCCGCACCTTCGGCAACAAACGCCTTCGCGCGAGCGTCGTCGTTACCGCGAGAAACTGCCACGTAACGCAGCAGATCTTCCATCATTTCCCGGAATTGGTCGAAGGTGAGCGATTGCAGGCCGTCGCTCAACGCCTCGTCGGGAGCGGGGTGCACTTCGACCAGCAGCCCGTCGGCCCCAACTGCAGCAGCGGCGCGCGCCAGCGCCGGCACGATGGAACGCACACCCGCCGCATGGCTCGGATCCACAATCACGGGAAGGTGCGACACAGTCTTCAACACCGGCACCGCGGCAATGTCCAAGGTGTTGCGTGTCGCCGTTTCAAACGTTCGGATGCCTCGTTCGCAGAGAATGATGTTCGAATTTCCGCTGGCGGCGATCAGTTGTGCAGAGCGCAGTAACTCATCGAGGCGCGAGCTCATGCCCCGTTTCAACAGGACTGGACGCCCACACTTTCCCAGCGCCTGGAGGAGTGAATAATTTTCCATGCTCCGAGTCCCCACTTGCATGATGTCGGCGTATTCCGCGACGAGGTCGACCTCTTCCGGGCCCATCACTTCCGTGACGATGGCCAGTCCGGTCCGCTCTCTCGCCTTGGCGAGAAGCTTGAGACCTTCGACTCCGAGGCCCTGGAACGAATACGGAGAAGAGCGCGGCTTGAACGCTCCGCCTCGGAGCACACGCGCCCCCGCGGCGACGACAGCGTCCGCAGTTTGCAGCAACTGGCTCTCGGATTCGACAGCGCAAGGCCCAGCCATGACGACAAAACCGCCGCCGCCGATGGCGAGAGCTCCCACGTGGACGACTGTTCGAGAGCGTTCGTGGGTCTTCGCGACCAGATCAAAACAGGAAAATTGTCCGTTCCAAATAGGGTTCGGAGTCACCGCATGGAGACTACGTTTGCGGTCATTTTGACGCTGTGATAGGCGCGACAGAGCGCAGTGATAGAAATCACAAAAAACCTCTCTTGATAATGTTTTTATACTAATTCGAATAATGCTTTTGTACTACTTCAGCCACGCGAAATTCGCACTTCACTGCCACCACACATCCTGCGAGTGTGTGAGCTGAGCAGCAATTGCGAGAGGCGTTTCCGTTCAAGTCCGCTCCGAGGTTCGCGATTTTCGATCGCGACGCCGAGCAGGAGTGGATATTCTCGCTGCAATCCGACCGATGAAAATAATATGTGTCCGCAAATTGTTGCGACGTCGTTGGCAGAATGGAATTGTGGAGTATCGCGTGGAAGAATGACGCCGTCAATTGGTGGAGCATGGGATCGCTTTCTGCAGGAGCGCTTCAGTCCTTTCGGCATAAGAAGAATCCCCACGCTTTAGACCGACGCGTGGGATACTCTTGTCTCGGTGCGTTGAGATGTGTTGCAACAGTGCTATCCTCTCCTTGATGCACCCAATCAAGAAAAAGAGAGCAAACGAACGTCCGGGTCACGCGCTCCAAGGGAAGATGTGTATGGACCCAGTTATGGATAATCTGCAGGCTCAAGTAATTGAGGCGGACGAGCGCGCCCGTCCCGGGCGCATTGTGCGCCTAAAATGGTTGCGAGCAGAGGCCCCACTTGAAAGTTATCCAGTTCCCGCTCTTGCGCAAGAATACTTCGAGGAAGCCAGGTTGTGCTGGTACGTCGGTGCATTCGTCGCCTCGATTCTTATGGTGCAGTTGGCTTTTGAAGAGCTCTTGCGTTCTCACTACCGGGTGGCAAGAGGGGTTGGGGGAGACCTCGCCCCCAGGAAAAGCGTAGATTCAGCCGGATTCGCAGATTTGATTGAGCATGCAAAAAGGGATGGTCTTCTTTCTTCTTCGGAAGTGCGTGACTTAACCCTCCTGAGAAAATCCAGAAATCCATACGTCCATACTAAGGGCGTTGGGGGCAAGGGGCCAAGTTTCCTGGACCAGAGCATGAAAACATCCGCACCCGAATTGACAGGACTTGGCGTGGAGCAGGAGGCAAAAGAAGCGATCAAATTGCTGACAACATCCTTCGTAAGGCTCTGCATCCGAGGGTGCTGGCTGTAGCCGATGCGCATGCCTCTAGCCGCAGGGTGATCAGCGCGTGGCCCGGCCTTTGAGGTGAGGGTGGGGCTCTTGACGGCGTCAGTTCCTGGCAGTGGTGTCACTCAATATGTTTCGGTAGTGGCCGCGTGCTTAGAATGAGCCGCGAGTTTGGGAGGAAACATGCCTCATGTTCACTTCATCCTGCAACGATGTTGGGGCTATTCTTTGTCAGATCCTCTTGCCTCCTTCGCAATTGTGCTGGGCGCTGCAGGCATAATCAGAGCAGATTGTCTCTTCGCTAAGCTGAATAAGAACCTAGAACGTTTGATAGACGGCATGAAGGAGAAGATGCTTCGGGAAATGCTCACCATCACGGAATCGTATGCCGCCTTCACTCGCGCTTTGCAAGCTGTAGAACTTGATCCGATGGAGCTGCCCAAAGACGGTGCTTTCGCGTTACTGACCGCCTTTCATTTCCAGAAACTTCTCAACCCCAAATTCACGCCTGAGGATTTGGCTGCACTTCGCAAACTCACAAGAGGTAGCGTGGAGAAGACCGCGCGTGAAAACGTAGACCTGTTGATTAAGTCCGGGATAGGCAAACTCAAGGAAGGAATCGAGCTTTCCGATCCACCGAAGTGAAGTGTGGGCTTTCAGGTCGGCGGGTTCAAATGACACCGGTGCCCACCCCTCCTGCGCTGGCGCGTGCGACACCCGCGACCTGTGATAGGATTGCCGGTCGAAATGTAGCTGGAGGAGTCCGCAGTGGCGCAACACATCTCGCGCAAAGAGCTGAAGAAGGACGAGATCCGAGCCGGCTTAGTGCATGGCGCCGAGTCGGTCGTATCGCACCAGCGGCAACTGTGGACGATCGCCGGGGTGGCGCTTGTGGTGGTGCTGGCGATTGTAGGCTGGCGGTTCTACACGCAGCGGCAGACGGTGAAGGCGGCGGCGGAGCTTGACTCCGCGATGAAGATTTATCAGGCCCAGGTGCGCGACGCGAATACGCCGCCCGAGCCACCCGTGCCCGGTGAAGTGACGTACCAGGATTCCGCCACAAAATACATAGACGCGGAAAAGCAATTCGCCGACATCTCCGCCCGCTATCCGCACACGCGTCCGGGCATTGAAGCGAGATACTACGACGCGCTCTGCAACGTCCAGCTGAACAAGAACGATCAAGCCGAGCGCGAATTGAAAGTATTGGCTTCGGGCAGCGATCAGGATTTTGCCGGCCTGGCCAACTACCAGCTCGCGTTGCTTTATGACAAGACAGGCCGAGGGCCGCAGGCGGCGGCGCTTTATCAACAACTGGTGGACAAGCCGTCGCTGCTGGTGCCGAAGGCGCTGGTGCTGCTGAGTCTCGCGGATCATTACAGCAAGAGCGATCCGGCGCAGGCGACCAAGCTTTACAACCAAATCAAGCAGGAATACCCCGACACGCAAGCTGCCACGCAAGCCGACCAGCACCTCCTGATTTTGAACGCCAAGTCGTAATCTCTCCCGCGCAAAGATTGGCCTGGCTCGCGGTCTGCAATAGAATGGCGATATGCCACTGGCGCCTTATGCCATGGACGTGCGCGCGACCCGCGGACGCCGCTATCCCGAGTCCGCGCATCCTTACCGGAACGACTACGCGCGCGATCGCGACCGTGTGATTCATTCGCGGGCGTTTCGCAGACTCGAAGCCAAAACGCAGGTCTTCACCACCCGTTATTCGGATCACTTTCGCAATCGGCTGACGCATACGCTCGAAGTAGTCCAGATCGCGCGAACCATTGCGGGGGCGCTCGATCTCAACGCCGACCTCGCGGAAGCGCTCGCGCTGGTGCACGACATCGGGCATCCTCCGTTCGGCCACGCAGGGGAGCGCAAGCTGGACGAATTGATGCGGCCCTACGGCGATCATTTCGATCACAATTTTCAAGCGTTGCGGACGGTCGAGCACTTTGAGCAGCGCTACCTGGATTTCCCGGGATTGAATCTCACGTTCGAGGTGCGCGAAGGAATCATCAAGCATTCGCGGGACTTCCACGGCGCGGAATTCCCCGAACTGAATGAATATCTTCTGGACCAACGACCGCCGCTCGAAGGGCAAATCATCGATTTTGTGGACGAAATTGCCTATAACACGGCCGACCTTGACGACGGGCGGGAGGCCCGTCTGCTGGAGCCCGACGCCATTTGCGCCGAAGTGAGGGCCTTTGCGAAGCCCTACGCTGATATCCAAAGAACATATCCTTCGGCGAGAGAGAGGCTCAAGTTCAATGAGGCGCTCCGGCGGATGATCGACCGGCTGGCGACGGATTTGATCGAGCATACGCGCAGCGCACTGGGGGCCGCGGGCATCCGTTCGGTCGAAGACGTGCGTCGCGCGCCGCGCAGGCTGGCGGGCTTCAGCCCCTCGGTGGCGGGAGAGAATGCGGCGCTCAAGCGGTTTCTCATGACGCGGCTCTACAACCATCCCGCCATCGTGGAAGACCGCCAGCATTCGGTGGAAGCGCTGGGACAACTCTTCCAGTACTACCTGGATAAGCCCGAGGCGATGCCGCCCTTTTTTGCGGCCGAGGCCAGACGCGCGCCGCCGCACCGCGTGGTCTGCGACTACATTGCGGGAATGACGGACCAATACCTCTTGCGCCTGCACCACGACCTCATTGGATCGCCGGATTCCCGCGGGCAAGCCGACGCACCGGATCCGAAAGTCCGGTAGGCCCATTGACTGCCCCGCTCCACTGATGCATTTTTTCAGGGATGTAACTTGACAGGCAGAATTCCGGGGATTACGTTGCAAAGCCATGTTCCCGATGGGCCCGTTGGAGGGCCCGTGAGACTCGACGGATTGGAGGACGCATGAGTTTGAAAAAAGTTTTGCTCGGGTTAGTCGTGACCATGACTCTTTGCCTGGGGCTGGGGGCTTCACAAACCGCGCAACAGGACCGGAGAAATTTCTGGGCCCTGAACAACACGGGCAAGGAGATCAGGAACTTCTACGTCTCCGCGCACTCGAGCGACCAGTGGGGCAACGATATTCTGGGCCGGGCGACTTTGCCGGACGGCATGGGCACTCTAATCTATTTCACTTCCGGCTCGCAGTCGGAGTGCAACTACGATTTTAAGCTCGTCTACTCCGACGGCACCGCACAACAGTATGTTCAGGGGAGAAACGTCTGCGAGATTCACGCAGTACAGTACAACTCCGATACTTCCGAGGCATTCTGAAGGTCGAAGCGGCTTGAGCAATCCATAGCCTGGCGGATTGGCTCCCAGGGCGCCCAACGGACGAGGAGGAGTGTCACTGGGAACGAGACGCTAGTCGTGCTCGTTTCGCTCGAGAACGGACGAAGGGGGCTTCCTTGACTTGGTTTGGGCGGGCCTTATAATGGCCGTTCGCCCGAAAGCCGCGCTAAGAAAATGTTTCTCGACATCAAAGAACTGGCGCTGCACAAGATCCGGATCCAGAAGAGTTATGCCCCGGGGACTCTGGATCTTTATTCCGGCGAATTCCGACAAGTAGAACCACTGGAGGTTCGGGCCACGGCCGAGTTGCTGGACGGCCAGGTGCGGATTGCGGGGGACCTTCGGACACGGCTGGAAATGGTCTGTGCGCGGTGCCTGGAGCCTGTCGTGGAAGAGGTCAATCGGGATTTCGACCTGTCTTACAAGCCGGTTTCTCTGATCGGCCGCGAGGAGGAGGTTCGCCTCAAGTCAGGCGACACGGAGGTCGCGTTTTTCGAAGGCGAAGGGCTGTTTTTGACCGATGTCCTGGCCGAGCAAGTGCTTCTGGCTTTGCCAATGAAGGTGATTTGCCGCAGCGATTGCCGCGGCCTGTGTCCGCAATGCGGAGCGAACCTGAACGCTGAAGAATGCCGCTGCGAGTCCCACGCCGCAGACCCCCGCTTGGCGCCGCTCGGACGAATCAAGCAGGACTGGTTCAAGAAGCAATAGTCATTATCGGGGGAAACACCTAGAATGCCCCTTGGACAGGGGCTTGTAGAAGGAGTAAGTATGCCTAATCCCAAGCGTCGCCATTCGAAGAGACGCACGAACCAGCGGCGTGCGCATGACCACCTGCACGCACCGGCGCTCGCCGAGTGCCCCAACTGTAAAGAGATGAAGCAGCCGCATCAGGCGTGCCCGCACTGCGGGTACTACAAGGGGCGAGAAGTCGTGGATACGTCGGCCTGAACCTGCCATCCGGCGCCCTGCGTGGTTCTCCAGCCGGAGCTTCCGTGACCATATTTGCGGTGGATGCGATGGGTGGCGACAATGCCCGGCGAGCCGAGGTCGAAGGCGCCGTTGCGAGGAGTCCGGGGGAGCGGTAGTAGCGCGCGTGTGATCGAAAACGAATGTGGGTAGCGGGAGCTGGCCACGCTTCCGATTGCGGTTGGGGCCTGAGCCGGGGGGCAAGGCCCGGAAAGCAGAGAATTTCATGGGCAAGCTGGCATTCATGTTTCCTGGACAAGCGTCGCAGTATCCGGGAATGGGGAAAGACATCGCCGAGAAGTTTCCGGCAGCGGCCGCAGCATTCGCCGAAGCGGACCGCGCACTGGGTTTCTCTCTTTCCAGCATCTGCTTTGAGGGGAATGAGGAAGCCCTCAAGCAAACTGCGAATACGCAGCCGGGCATCCTGACGGTCTCGGTGGCGGCGTACCGCGTCTTGGAAGAAAAGGGCATTCGGCCGGACTACGTGGCCGGGCACAGCCTGGGAGAATTTTCCGCGCTGGTGGCGGCGGGTTCGCTGAAATTCGCGGAGGCAGTGCGGCTGGTGAGGCGGCGCGGCGAATACATGCAGGAGGCGGTGCCGGAGGGCGAAGGCGCCATGGCCGCGATCCTGGGGATTTCACCGGGGCAGGTTGCCGAGCTGTGCAGGAAATCGGCTGAGAAAGAGATTGTCGCGCCGGCGAATTTGAATTCCCCGGAACAGACAGTGATCTCCGGCCACGCTGCGGCGGTGAAACGGGCGGTGGAGCTTGCATCGCAGGCGGGCGCGAAGCGTGCAGTGATACTTCCCGTGTCGGCGCCGTTTCACAGCGAGTTGATGCGGCCCGCGGCCCTGCGGCTGGCAACGGATCTGCATTCGACGGAGTTAGGTTCGCTGGCGATTCCGCTGGTGACCAACGTGGACGCCGAGATCATCACTTCCGGCGACGAGGCGCGCAACGCTCTGATTCGCCAAGTGACGCTTCCGGTCCTCTGGGAAGAATCCGTGCGCGTTCTGCTCGAACAGGGCGTGACGACGTTTGTGGAAGTCGGGCCGGGCCGCGTGCTGAGCGGATTGTTGCGCCAGATCGACCGCTCGGTGCACTGCGTAAACGTCGAAGATGAAAAATCACTTGTCGTCACACTCGAGAAATTGGCGCAGGCGCGGGGTGAAACCACAGAGGTCTGAACGAAGGAGCGAGTCCCGGAGACCATGTTCGATCTGAGAGGAAAAACGGCGCTGGTGACCGGCGCTTCTCAGGGCATCGGCCGGGCGATCGCGCTGGCGCTGGCGCAATCGGGAGCGCGCGTGGCGGTGGCGGCGCGAAACGCGGAGAAATTGAAAAGCGTCGCCGGCGAAATTGCGGCGGCCGGCGGCGAGGCCCTGGCGATTCCGATGAACGTCGCGGAAGCGGAACAGGTCAAGGCGGGTTTCCGCGAAGCGCTCGACAAATTCGGGCGGCTCGACATTCTGGTGAACAATGCGGCGCTGACGCGCGACGCCCTTGCGGTACGGATGAAACCGGAGGATTGGGACGCGGTGCTGCGCACGAACCTGACGGGTGCCCATCTTTGCGCGCAACAGGCGCTCGGAGCGATGCTGCGGCAACGTTCGGGCCGGATCATCAATGTGGCTTCGGTGGTGGCCGAGACGGGCAACGCGGGGCAGGCGAATTACGTGGCGGCGAAGGCCGGATTGATCGGCCTGACGCGAGCGCTCGCGGTCGAGGTGGCCTCGCGCAGTATCACCGTCAACGCCGTCGCACCGGGATTCATCGTTTCGCCGATGACCGATCCGTTGCCGCAGAAAGTGAAAGACGACTTGATGGCGCGCATTCCGCTGGGCCGCATGGGGACGGACGCGGATGTGGCGGCCGCGGTCGTCTTTCTGGCGAGCGACGAGGCCGGCTACATCACCGGCGCGGTGCTGGACGTGAATGGCGGCATGCGAATGGGCTGAACCGGCGACACGGCGCGCCGCGCCCGCCACGCGGTCTTGGCGTGGTTGACCTTGCGCGGGGGCCTGAATAGAATGGGTGGGCTTGAATGACACGCCGTGTCCCGTAATCCTGGAGCACAGAACCGTTAGAGCGGAGGCTAAACAGCATGGCAAGTGTGGAAGAACGCGTCAAACAGATCATCGTGGAACAGTTGGGCGTGGATGAAGGAGAGGTGACGCCGACGGCCTCGTTTGTGGACGATTTGGGGGCGGATTCGCTCGACACGGTCGAACTCGTCATGGCGTTTGAGGAAGCATTCGGCGTGGAGATTCCGGACGAGGATGCCGAAAAGATTACGACGGTGAAAGACGCGATCGACTATATCGACAAGCACGCATCGGCCAAGAAGTAAATCGCCGCAGTCTGATTTCCGCACAGGAGAGGGGTCTTTTTGAGCCGCCGGGTCGTCGTAACGGGCGTCGGTTTGGTCTGTGACTTGGGGATCGGCACAGAGGAAGTCTGGCGGAATCTCGTCGCGGGCACTCCGGGAATCGGTCCGATTACCCAGTTCGACGCAGCGGCATACGACTGCCGCGTGGCGGGCGAGGTGCGTGGATTCGATCCGCTGAATTGGATCGAAAAGAAGGAACTGAAGAAAACCGGCCGCTTCATTCAGCTTGCGCTGGCGGCCGCGGATTCTGCGGTAAGGATGGCGGGCTTCGAGGTTACGCCCGAGATCGCCGATTCGACCGGAGTGTTCGTCGGGACGGGAATCGGCGGATTCGACGTCATCGAGCGCGAACACACCAAACTGCTGCAGGGCGGCCCGGGCCGGGTCTCGCCATTTTTCATTCCCGCTTCCATCGCGAATCTCGCCTCGGGACAAATCTCGATCCGCTGGGGCGCCCGCGGTCCCAATTCCGCCACGTCCACGGCGTGTTCGGCCTCGGCGCATGCGGTGGGCGATTCCTTCAAACTGATCCAGCGCGGCGCGGCGGACGCCATGATCTGCGGCGGCACGGAAGCAGCGGTGACCCCAATGAGCCTCAGCGGATTCGCGGCAATGAAGGCGCTCTCGACGCGCAATGACGAGCCGGGACGCGCGAGCCGTCCCTTCGATCTGGGACGCGATGGATTCGTCGTGGGCGAAGGATCGGGTGTTTTGATTCTTGAAGCGCTGGAACTCGCCCAGAAGCGCGGCGCGCGGATTCTGGCTGAATTGGTGGGATACGGAATGAGCGGAGACGCGTATCACATCACGCAGCCGGCCGAAAACGGCGACGGCGCGTACCGCGTGATGGGAGCGGCGATGCGCGACGCCGGAATCCAGCCGCAGCAGGTCGGCTACATCAACGCGCACGGAACTTCCACGCCGCTGGGCGACACGATCGAGACGGTGGCCATCAAGCGCGCGTTCGGCGAACACGCGAAGAAGATTCCCGTCAGCTCGACGAAATCCATGACGGGTCACCTGCTCGGAGGAGCGGGCGGGCTCGAAGCCGGAATCAGCGTTCTCGCGCTGTACCACAAGATTCTGCCGCCGACGATCAATTACGAAGTTCCCGATCCGGCCTGCGATCTCGATTACGTTCCGAATCATGCGAGAGAAACGGCGGTGGAGTACGCCCTGTCGAACTCGTTCGGATTCGGCGGAACGAATGCCGCACTCATCTTCAAACACTGGGACAACCGCTGAAGACCTGAGGCGCCTTCGTGAAGATTCTCGCTTGCGTCAAGCAGGTTCCCGCCAAGGATGCGCCGCTCGCGATCGCCGAAGGTGGCGTGTGGATCCGCGAAGCCGATGTCACCTTCGAGATGAACGAGCCGGACAGCTTCGCGCTCGAAGAAGCGCTGCGCCTGAAAGAGAAGCACGGCGGCGAAGTCGTCGCGATTTCCATGGGACCGGAGCGCGTCAAGCAAACCATTAAAGAAGCGTTGGCCAAAGGAGCGGATCGGGGTATTCATATCGCGGACGACAAGTTCTACGCGCTGGACCCGCTTGGGTCGGCGCGATCGCTCGCCGCGGCCATCGAAAAAGAATCGCCGGATCTCGTGCTCACGGGCTTACAAAGCGACGACCACGGATTCGGGCAGACCGGAGTGCTCCTCGCGGCGCTGCTGGGACTGCCGCATGCGACCCTCATCATGCAAATCGAAGTCGCGGACGGCCGGATGAAACTCAAGCGAGAGCTCGAGGCCGGATGGTTTCAATGGGTCGAGCTGCCGCTGCCCGCCGTGCTCTCGATTCAATCCGGCTCCAACAAGGTGCGCTACGCGACGTTGAAGGGGATTATGGCGGCGAAGAAGAAGGAGATCGCGACGATCGCGCGCGAATCGCTCGGCGTTTCGAGCGAGGCCACGCAACGCATCGAGCGGATTTACATGCCACAGAAGTCGAAGAAGACGGAATTTATTTCCGGCACTCCGAAAGAGGCGGCGGGGAAGTTGATTGAGAGGCTGCGGCACGAAGCCCGCGCGCTATAGACCGCGCACGTGATTGGTTCTCACTTGGGAGCCAGTGATGAATGTTCTCGTGATTACCGAGCAGCGCGACGCCAAGCTGAACCCGACGAGCTTTGAGGCGCTTGCGGCCGGCCAGCAAATCGCCGCGGAAACGCAGGGGCGGCTGGGGTGCGTCGTGATCGGGAAAGGCGTTGCGGTGTTGGCGGACGAATTGGCGAAGGCGAAGCTCGACGAGGTTTGGCTCGCGGAGCACGCACTGCTGGAAGCGTATACGCCGGATGGCTACACCGTTGCGCTTTCCCTAGTCATCGCCCAGGCAAAACCTGACCTGATCCTGCTTCCGCATACCTATCAAGTGCGCGACTTCGCGCCGAAGTTGGCGGCGTCGCTCGACAGGGGCATGATCGGAGATTGCGTCGGCTACCGGCAGGAAAACGGCAGACTCGTATTCGTGCGGCAAATGTTCCAGGGGCGGACGGCGGCGGATGTCAGCTTCTTGGGGGATCCGCCGTGGTTTACCTCGCTGCAGGCGGGAGCGTTTCGCGGAGATCAGGTCGCACAGGGCGCGAAACCGGCTCCGGTGAAAACGGCGGCGGTGGAACTGAAGCCCGAGCAGATCCGCACCAAGCCGATGGAATTGTTCCGCGAAGCCAAACAAGCGATGGATTTGACTCAGGTGCCGGTCTTGATCGCCGTGGGGCGCGGAATCAAGGCCGCGGAAAATATCGTCCTGGCCGAAAAACTCGCGAAGGCGCTCGGCGGTGAGTTGTGCGCCTCACGCCCGATTTGCGACGAGGGCTGGTTGCCGATGGACCGTCAGGTCGGCAGCTCGGGCCAGACGGTTGCACCGAAATTGTACGTGGCGCTGGGCATCAGCGGTGCGATCCAGCACGTAGTGGGGATGAAAGGCTCGCGAACGATCGTTGCCATCAATAAGGATGCGAACGCGCCGATTTTCGAGGTCGCGGACTACGGAATCGTCGGCGACATTTTCGAGCTGATTCCGGCGCTGACGGAAGAGCTCGCTAAGAGCAGCTAACGCATTAGGTCCCTGCATGTGATTGCGTGACGATACCGAGGTACGATAGCGTGCCCCAGAATCCGCGTGCAATAGCGGCTCACTTCGAATGCATGGAGCCGTCCCATGGGAGCAAGCGATAACAAGATTGCGCGACTGTTTCTGAATGATGCGGAAAGCCGCTTCAAGTATTATCTCTCGCGGATTCTTCGTTGCCTCGACGCGCTGAGCGACGAAGAAATTTGGTGGCGGCCGAACGAGGCTTCGAACAGCGCTGGGAATCTGGTCCCCCACCTAACCGGCAACGTGCGGCAGTGGATCATCTCCGGACTGGGCGGCGCGGCCGACACGCGCGAGAGAGATTTGGAGTTTAGCGAGCGAGGGCCGGTGGCGCGGCGCAAGCTCGCCACGCTGTTGCACGCGACCGTCAACGAGGCCTGCCGGGTCCTGAAGAAGCTGACTCCACAGTCGCTGGCGCGCAGCTACACAATTCAGGGATACCACGTCACCGGGGTCGAAGCTGTTTCCCACGTCTGCGAACATTTTGCTCATCATGCGGGCCAAATCATTTACATCACGAAAATGCGACAAGGCAAAGACCTGCGGCTCACAAGACTGCCCACCCTCAAGAGAAAGCAGTAACCGCACGCGAACGCGCGCGCGAATTGCATGCGCGTGCTTCTGCTAAGATAAGCCGCGGCATGAGCGTCGAACGCGAGCGCCTGGATGCGGACGTCTTGATCGTCGGCGCGGGGCCGGCGGGACTCGCTTGCGCGCTGCACCTGGCGAACCTCATCAAGAAAAACAACGAAACCAACGCCGGCTCGGCCCTTTCGGCCGAGAACATTTACGTCCTCGAAAAGGCGCGCGAGATCGGCGCGCACCAGCTCTCCGGCGCAGTGCTGGACCCGCGCGGCCTGGCCGAACTCGTGCCGGATTTTGCGAAGACGGCGCCGCTGGACGCGGCAGTTACGGATGACGCCGCCTACTTCCTCACGGCTTCCTCAGCGTGGAAATTTCCAATCACGCCGCCGCCGCTGCGCAACCACGGCAATTACATCGTCTCGCTGAGCAAACTCACGAAATGGCTGGGCGGGCTCGTCGAGAGGGCTGGCGTAAATTTGTTCACGCAGTTCGCGGGAGCGCAGTTGCTGTATGACGGCGAACGCGTGACGGGCCTACTCACTGACGATAAGGGCGCCGGCAAGGACGGCAAACCAAAAGACAATTACACGCCGGGTTACGAATTGCACGCAAAAATTACCGTGCTTGCGGAAGGGCCGCGCGGCTCGCTGACGAAGGAGATGGTTTCGCGGCTGCGCTTGGACGGAATCAATCCACAGGTCTATGCGCTCGGTCTCAAGGAGCTTTGGGAGGTCCCGCCGGGCCGCATCGCTGCGGGAACCGTGGCCCACACAATGGGCTGGCCGCTTGATTCCAGCATGCACGGAGGCGGCTGGCTCTACGGGATGCGCGAGGATCGAGTTTCAGTGGGGCTGGTCGCGAGTCTCGAATATCACGATCCACTTTTCGATCCGCACGATGCGTTCCAACGTTATAAGACCCATCCTTTTGTCCGCCGCGCGCTCGAAGGAGGGAAACTTGTCCGCTACGGCGCGAAGACAATTCCCGAGGGCGGCTGGTATTCGATGCCGCGCACTTACGCGGACGGGGCGCTGATCATCGGAGATTCCGGGAGTTTCCTGAACGGCGCGCGGCTGAAAGGCGTTCACCTCGCGATCAAAAGCGGGATGCTGGCCGCGGAGACGATCTTCGAGACGCTGCGAGCCGGGGACACGTCAGCGAGCGCGCTGAGCGAATTTCCGAAGAAGGTCGAGCGGAGCTGGATCAAGAAAGAGATGTGGGCTGTTCGCAATTTTCATCAGGGATTTGCGCACGGTCTCTACTCGGGCTTGTTCAATGCGGGATTGCAACTGGTTACGGGCGGCCGAGGTCTCGTCGATCCCATGCGCGGCGTTGCGGGCCATGAGGCGTACCGGAAAATCGATCCCGCACGCCCGGCGCCTGCGCGGTTTGCGGGCGACGGCAAGCTGACGTTCGATCGGTTAAACGACGTCTATCACTCCGGCACGCGGCACGAAGAAGATCAGCCCTGCCACCTTCACATCGCGGATACAAACGTTTGCGCGACGAAGTGCGTCGTGGAGTACGGCAATCCGTGCCAATATTTTTGCCCCGCTGCGGTGTACGAAATGTTGCGCGAGAAAGGCGAAGTGCGGTTGAAGATCAATGCCTCAAATTGCGTTCATTGCAAGACGTGCGATATCTCCGATCCCTACCAGATCATCACGTGGGTTCCTCCCGAAGGCGGCGGCGGGCCAAATTACGAAGGAATGTGAGGGGAGTTGCCGGCACGCTGCATACCGCTAGGGCAGCAGGCCGTAGACATCAAGCTCCGACTGCGTTCCGACGTAAACCTTGCCGTTGGCGACGGTCGGCACAGAGAACTTCACGATCGTTCCAGCAGTATCGCGAGGGCTGACTTCTGTGCTGTCGTAAAGTTCCGTCGCGACGTCGGTCGCATCGTAAGCACGCAGAATGGCAGGGCCATTCGCGCCGGTTGAACTGGTGTAGTTTGAGCCGTCGATGAGCCACAGAACGCCACTGGCGCCATTGTTCGCGGAGACGACGGGCGATGGCTCCCGGCCGGAAAACTTTGCGAGCGATTGCGACGTTGGCGACGTCGTAATGCTGCCGGCGCTGACGGGGTAGAGTCCCAGGAGACCGTTGTTTGCGGTCAGATAGAGCCGGGTCGTGTTCTTCGCGTCGGTCCAGACGAGGGGCGTCCCATACGTCGCGGCGAAGGAAGTGAGCTCCTGGACGGGCGCGGTATCCGGACAATTTCCGCCCGCGATGCCGGTGTAGTGACCCAAGTTAGTTCGGTCGAGCAAGTACAGGTCTCCCGCCTTGTCTCCCGCGAGCAAAAGGTGCGGATGAGTGGGGTTGCCTACGGAGTCGGGGAGCGGCACGACGCCACCAGGGCCCATGTCGTCGTCGTCCATCGAGAGCGTCCCTTGATCGCATGGGGTGAAATAGTCGAGCACCGACAAGGTCTTTGGGTCGAGTCTCAAGACACTTTCGCCGAAATCGCCCAGATTGGGGAAACCTGAACCATTCAGCGTCGTGTCGAAGGCGCCTTTTGCGGATGCAACGTAGATGTAGCCGGTATCCGGGTCCACCGATGGCGCAGCACCTCCGAGCCAGATTCCGCCCTCCGATGGTGTTCCATTGGGCGTGTCGTTGAAGGCCGCCAGCAGCTTCAGCGGTTGGGCGTTGAAGGCGTCGCCATACGCGAGCACCCAGCCATGGTAAAGGCCGTTGTCGCCATGCGAAGCGAAAGCGATGTACACAACCCCGTTTAGCAGCAGAAGGCCGGCGCGCTGATTCTCGCGCAAGGGATCGAAGGGGATCATGCCGTTGCCATTGGATCCATCGCCAGTGCCCGGCGCGGATGCGGCGAGTACGACAGGACTACTGGGGCGCTCGAGTCCGGTCGTGATATCGATCGCGTGAAGGCGCTGCGCGTAGACTAGTGGACTCACCGTGAATTGCTTGCTCTTGGAGACTACGTAGAGTGTGTTCGTTTTCGGGTCTATGACGGGTGTGCCCGTGATCCCGATAGCAGGCGTTATGTCGGTCGTCCCCACGTCAGCGGAGGAAACGGCTTCTTCGCCCGCGGGAAGAAACGAGTCCTGCCAATAGGTGACGCACGGCGAGGCGTCGGCGTCGAAGGCGTAGAGCGAATCATTTTCCGTGGCGACAAGAATCACGTTGGCCGTGACCGCTTGCTGCGTGGCTTTCGATGTGATGTTGAGGTTGGCGACGTAAAGCGGCTGCGCGTAGATCTCTCCGTCCACGGCGCAGGAGAAAAGTTTGCCGAACGTGCTGATGCTCACTGAGGCCGGCGAGAGAACCAACTCCTGCGAATTCACGCCCGAGATGGAAGTGTCGTTTCGCCACGAAAAGGTGCCTGCGTAGCTGCTCACGGCGACGGACGCGCTGCCGTGCGCCCCGGAACCATCCGTGCTGGTGGCAGTGACGCTGTGCATGCCGGCGGCGAGCCCGTTTGGCAGCAAGGTGAGGCCATTTGGCGAGACCGATCCCAACGTGCCGCTCACGGCGGCGTTATCCACCAACCACGTGACAGAACTGTTCGTCGTGTTCACGCCACCGGCGCTGAGCTGGAGGCTTTGGCTGGGCGTGACGCTCGAGAGCGGAGGCGAAACCGAAACAGTGGTCGTGCCCTTGGTGATCGTCGCGACGGACGATCCGGGCAAGCCCGAGGAGCCTGGCAGCGTAGCCGTGATCGTGACGCTGGGAGAAGTTGGGACCACATTCGGCGCGGTATACAAGCCGTTGCCGTCAATCGCGCCGTGGGCCCCGTCGTTCGGAGTCACGGCCCAGACGACAGTGCCGGAGCCGTTGGTGATGGAGGCGGTGAAACTCTGTTGGGTGCCGGTCTTAACGGTCGGGTTCTGCGGCAAGACTTGCACGATTGGCGGGTTGACAGGTGGAGCTGTTCCTCCCCCGCCTCCTCCGACGCCAGCGCAGGACGTGAGCGAAGAAAGACATGCGAACCAGGCGAGTTTCCTGAGGACAGTCTTACGACCCGTGAGACCCAGAAACCAGAAGCCAGGGTCAACGTGACGCGAATTTCGCGCACGGGTAAGCGAAGTAATAACGACCCTCTGAGAGTTAAGGCTTAGCTAACCTACCACTGGGCTTGCAGCGTGTCAATTGCCCGCGAAAAGAAGTGGAATTCGCGCCGTTCCTTTCGCGAATTCCCTCCCGTTAGCTCGGGTTTCTCAGCAACCGTAAGCTTGCCTGCCTGCCGGCAGGCGCAGAGTACGCAGAGATCCACGGAGAAAAGCGCCATCATAAGGATCTGATTGCCCAACCTGGTGAGAAATCCGGGCCAGGCGCTTTCAGGAACCGCCGCCCCAACTATGGAAATAATTCTTGATTCGTTGATAGATGCTGGGACGTTTCGGGGCAGCCGCGGGCCGCGCCGCGGGCGGCGGCGATGCGACGGTGGGCTGTGGCGGAGGCGCTGGTTCGACGACGCCGGTGAAATACGCCGCCGGCCTGACACGCACACGGCGCACGAGAAGGATCAATGCCGGGCTCGGATCGGGCGGAGGTTCGGGCGAGGAAACGTTGAACGTAAGCGGCGGCATGTAGACCTGGTAGATGGGTTCCTCGTCAGCGGGGAGCGGCGCGCTTTGCGTGGTCGTGTGCTCCCTCGGATGCGCGGCTGGCACACTCAGCTCGACCGGAGGCGTCGCCGGGCTGGGCCGTGGCGACAGCGCTTGCGGATTTGCGCAGGCACATGCTTCGCCTCCCCCGCCGCTGGCCTGCAGCTGCCCGCCTTCGATGGTCATTTCGCCGGTTTGCGGTACGATCATGCTTTGCCCGGTGAGTTGCAATTCCACGCGCGCAGCGCCCAACGTCGCCAGCACGCAGATTGTGCCGGCCTGCGTGAGGCCGACGCTCAAATCGCGGCCACCCCCGCCGACAGAGATGGGCGTGAGGACAACTTGCGGCGTGTAAATGACGAAGTGCGTGTCCGCGTCGAGCCTGGAATGCACGCGGCCGTAATCGAGCGCGACGGTGATCGTCTCTCCCGACTCGAGCAGCGTGAAATGAGCGGGGCCGCAAATATCAATTTCACCGCCGGCCGCGAGCGTAATAAGCGCCGCGCCTGAACGCACAGTGATGTCGCTCCCGCTGGCGAGCACGGTTGTGCTGCGCCCTTCGATGACTTCGACGCTCACCGCGCCCTTGACGGCAATGTCATCGCCGGAGATGCGCGCGATTTCCGTCTCCGGCGTCTGCGGAGCGCGGGCAAAACCGCAACAGGCGCTCAGAATCAAGGCAAGGATAGTCCCCCAGAGCGCGGGCGCCCGGAGATGCGCGAATTTGGAAGCAGTTCCAAAGGCCATCATGGAGGCCGCCGAAGGTTCGCCTATACTATACCCCGATGGTGGAAGCGGCTAAAACCGAAGCGGAGAGCCAGGAGCGCCGTCCGAACATTCAGTACGACGTGCGCCCCGCCGCGCTTTCGCGCTGGCGCCGGATTCAGGTGGCGGTGATCGGCTGGGTTGTTTACGCGGCCCTCCGAATCCTGGGGCCTACGCTGCGCATCGAACTCCTCGGCTGGCAGCACGTGGACCGGATCCACGCTGGGGGGCGAAATTTCATCTGGTCGTTTTGGCATCGCGGCAGCATCTGCGCCGCCTGGGTCGGGCGGCACAAAGGCATTGTCGTCATGAACAGCACAAACTTCGACGGCCAGTGGACGCGCCGCGCAGTCGAGAGGCTCGGGTTCGGCACCGCGCAAGGTAGCTCGACGCGCGGAGGATTGCGCGGGCTGGTGGAGATGGCGCGCTACCTTGAAAAGGGGCACGACGTCGCATTCACCATTGATGGCCCGCGCGGTCCGCGCTACGTCGCCAAACCCGGCCCGGCCATGCTCGCGCGCCGCACCGGTTGCCCCATCCTGGCGTTCCATTGCGGTTTCGAGCGCGCCCACACCCTTGAGAAGACATGGGACAAATTTCGGATACCGAGGCTTTTTTCGCGAACTGTGATGATCATTCATCCGCCGATTGAAGTTCCTACGGATGCGAATCGCGAATTGGTCGAGCAAAAACACGCGGAGATGCAAAAGGCGCTCGAACAGGTGAGAGATCTGGCGGAATCCTGGTTTTCACTTCCGCAAGAGGAACGCAAGCGCCTCGCAGCCGAGTGGAACGCCTGAAGCGTCTAGAGTCATTCCTCCCCGAGCGTCAAGCGCGCGTTCATGTGTTGCTGGCCGCGGTAAAACTCGATCGTTACGGTGTCGCCGGGGCGCGTGCGGTCCAGCGCGACCGCCATATCGAGCTGGCTCCCGACTTTCTGCCCGTTGATGGCCACGAGAACATCGCCGCCAATTAGAATTCTCATCATTCCCACAATCACCATGCGATTTCCGCCGCGCAATCCGGCGCGCTCCGCCGGGCTGCCGGGATCCACGGATTCGATCAGGAGTCCTTGTTCGACGGGCAATCCGAGCGCATCCGCAAATCCCGGAGTCAATTCGCGCGCCTCGATGCCCATGGATGCGTGGCGGACGCGGCCCTCGCTGATAAGGGCCGAAGCGATGCGCTTGGCGGTATTGATGGGGATGGCGAATCCGATCCCCGCGGCGCCTCCCGAAGTCGAATAGATCGCGGAATTGATGCCGACGACGTTGCCGTGCGTATCCAGCAGCGGCCCGCCGGAGTTTCCTTGATTGATGGCCGCGTCGGTCTGGATGGCGCCGTCAATGAACGATTCCTGGCTGGTCTGCACGGTGCGGCCGAGCGCGCTCACCACGCCGGCTGTCAGCGTGCTTGAAAAACCGAACGGATTGCCGATGGCGAGAACGCGCTGCCCCACTTGCAGCGCGTCGGAGTCTCCCATCGGAAGGGCAGTCAATTTGTGATTGCCCGGCTCGATTTTGAGGAGCGCGATGTCGTTGCGCGCGTCGGCGCCGATCAGTTTCGCCGGGAACCGCGAGCCATCCCCAAGCGTGACTTGGATCGCCTGCGCATTTTCGATCACGTGGTTGTTGGTGAGGATGTAGCCGCGCGAATCCATCACGAATCCCGACCCGGCTCCTTCCACCGGCACCGCTTCCATAAAGACGTCGTATTCCATCGTTCGCGTCACGATGTTGGCGACCGAAGGCGCGGCCCCGCTGTAAATCTTCACGTTGATGGCCTCGTCC
>DASPOJ010000200.1:0-40242 GCA_035626055.1 Candidatus Methylomirabilota bacterium
CGCGCCGCAGCCTCGCGCCGCGGCAGCAAGGAATCCTCCACCGAAACGTCTCTCGCGTCAACTCGTGTGGCGCGTGTGCATCCGCGATACTTTGACGCGGCGTATCGCATCCTCCGTGCGCTTCGGCTCCGCCTACGCCGATTACCGCCGCCTCCCCGCTTTTTCTTCTCTTTCGCCTCCCCCCCGCCCCAGAGCGCGAGCCCTCCCACAGCTTCTCAGAATGGCCGCAGCGCGACCTCCACCTCTTCGCCCCGCGCGGCTTGACCTGCCCGGCAATCTTGGTATGCTTCCGGCTGCCGCTCCCGCAAGAGGGCTGTTTTGGAGCCGCGCCCGGCGGGGACGCGGGAGGCAACCCATGCGGCGTCTTCTGAGTTACTTGTTGGTTTGTTCCTTTCTCTTGCTGGCTGGTGGGCTGACCGGGCGAGCGCAAATCACGCGGCACTATGGCGTCGCCGCGGGCAGTCCGGAAGATAAAGCGTTGACGGAGATCGGCGCCACAGAGGATCCTGCGCAGAAGCTTGCCCTGCTCGACAAATTCATGTCGGATTTCGGCCAAAACAGCGATTTGGCCATAGTCGGCAACGAGCTTTATCTCGAGGTGTACGTCGCGCAGAAGAACACGGCGAAGATCTACGAGTACGGCGACAAAATCCTAGCTGCCGATCCCGATAATTTCGATGCCGCGGTGACGCTCACACGCGTGGCCAGCGACGCCGGAGACACGGAAAAGATTTATGCGTACGCGGAAAAGGCCGGCCAAATCGTGCTGCGCTACAAAGCAGTGCCCGCGCCCGCCGGAACGGATGTCCCCGCGTGGAAGGAGGAGCGACAGAACGCGCTCCAACAGGATTTGCCCAGCATAGCCTACGTCGAATACTCGTTTTACAATTCCGCGATTGCGACGAAGGACATGAATCAGCGAGCTGATTTGCTGAAGCGCTTCATCGCCGCCTTCCCGGATTCCGACTACGTGGAGCAAGCGGAGATGCTGATTCCCGCTTCGTACCAGCAGGCGCAGAATTTCCCGAAGATGGTGGAATCCGCGCAGGCGATCCTCGCGAAAGATCCGAACAACGTGGATGTCCTCCTGCTCCTCGCCGATTTTTACAGCGACAACGGCCAGCATCTCGATGACGCCGAAACGTATGCCAAGAAAGCTCTGGACGTTCTTGCCTCGGCGAAAAGGCCCGATTCGATGAGCGACGCGGACTGGCAAAAACAGACCACGGTTCAAAAGGGACTCGCATGGTCGATCCAGGGTTATGTGGACCTCTCGCGCAAGTTGAACGCGCAAGCGGTCACTGTGCTGCAGACGGCCGCGCCGCTGCTCAAGGACAATCCATTCGCTTACGCGCGAAATCAGTACCGCCTCGGATTTGCGTTCGTAAATCTCAAGCGCAACTCGGACGCATTTCAAGCTTTCACCGATGCTGCTTCGGTGGATACTGCCTACCGTCCCCTCGCCCAGCAAAAGCTCGATGAACTCAAGAAAGCGGGCGTGGGCTCCGCGCCGAGGCGTCCACCTGCACACAATCCTTCCTGAGAAGCGCCGCGGCCGCGCAGCGGTCGGTTGCCGCGGGCGGCATGCTATTCTCTACTTATGGCCTCTGCGGAAGATTTCATGCGGATTGCGCTTGAGGAAGCGCGCGTTGCAGCGGATGCGGGCGAAGTTCCGATCGGAGCGGCGCTTGTCGTGGCAGGCAGCGTAATCTCGCGCGCGGGAAACCGCACGATTCGCGATTGCGACCCGACCGCGCACGCGGAAATTGTCGCAATCCGCGCCGCCGCGCGGGCGATTTCAAACTACCGGCTGGTCGGGGCCGAGCTCTACGTTACGGTCGAGCCGTGCGCGATGTGCGCGGGCGCGCTCGTTCAGGCGCGCATCGCGCGGCTGGTCTACGGCGCGGCAGATCCGAAGGGCGGCGCGGTGCGGTCCTGCTTTTCCCTTCTCGATCACCCCGCGCTCAATCATCGCCTTGACGTTGTTTCGGGCGTCCTCGCGGGCGATTGCGCAGCCCTGATTCAATCGTTTTTCGCTTCTCGACGCTGAGCCTGGATTGAGACATGCGGGTATCGCCGCACATTGCCCATCCTGGGGGCGTCCGTTAGAATATGACGCGTAGAATGTGACGCGGAGAGGTGTCTGAGCGGTCGAAAGAGCTCGCCTCGAAAGCGAGTGTTGGGGAAACTCAACCGTGGGTTCGAATCCCACCCTCTCCGCCATCACTTTGTTTTCAATGGGTTAGGTTCCTTCCTAAGACGCTTCCCTAAGAAATCCTCAAAATCGCCCGCCGCGCGGTATTAGGCGAAGAGAGGACCTAACACTATGGCCATTTCCAAGTACACGCTCTACAAGTACGTGAAGGTCGACGGCGCCTGGCGCTACTGCAAAGCCGCCTACCACGACAAGGTCAAGATCAAGACCGACATCGTTTTCGTGAACGTAAAAGAAGGGCTGGTAGAAAAACATCCCGAGGGTCGCTACTACATGAGCCACAACGGCCAGTGGATCGTCCGAGAGATCTGGCATAACTACCCAAATGCCGGACTAAGGGGCGGCGAGGCAGATCGCATATCTGCCGGCGCCGGCGGTGTCGACCGCGATGAAACCGGAAAGCGGAAATTGCGATGAGAGGAAGTTGCAATATCTTGGTAAAGCACCTCGGCACTGACGAAGAGTGCGGCAAGCCGACCGTGTACTCGCAACCGTGCTTGTGCGACCGGTGCGAGATCGAGCCGCGCTACCATCTGCCGAGCTGATTGAGAAACCCACCCGCAAACGCCGGCGGATGCAAAGTACACTTCACATTTCGAGAGACAAAGGGCATACCAGGCAAGACACAGCACGTCCGATCTACCCGAGCCCATAAAGGATTACGTGCGGATGAAGACCAGAAAGGCTGAAGTAGTGTATCGACGCGTTCAAGTGCCCGACAGCCGTTCAATTTCACGGATTGCCCATCTGTCCATGCTGAACAGGTGTTATCAAGACTAAATTTCGCGGAGCAGATCACAGGTTATGATGCCCACTTTCCGATCTGCACAAGAGCCACCGTGCCTAAAAACTGTTCGGTTCACTTCGCTTGGCGAAAGCCTTGGTACCATCGGCCGAAAATTCGAAGCGCAGGGTCCAATCGCTCGAGCCGTCGCGAGCCGGTGCAAATTTCCATTGCCGAGAAGCTTGCAAAGCAAGATTTGCAAAATACTTGCTCGGCCCTGGCGAATCGATCGTCGCATCGGTCACGTTGCCCGACGGATCGACGGTCACCTTGATGCCGACCCTCACCGTTCCCTGGATCGTATCCCTGGCCTTCTGCGGCACATTGGGCATAACTTGGTCAATTACGCCAACGGCAGCGACCGACCCTCCGGGAACTGTAAGCGCTTCCGTGGGTGGAGCAGACACGGGCACCTGCGACCTGCCGACGGAACTTTGGGTGTCGCTGGGTCTCGTTGGTTGCTTTTCTGGTAGAGTTGTGCTTGCAACCTGGTGGGGCTTCGGTAGCGCGTGCTCGGATGGTTTTACGGTTGCTTGAGAAAGCTGGGCAGTGGCCCTCGGGGAACGGTGCAGCAATTTCAAACTCACGAGGCTTGCCAACGCTACAAGGAGAATCACAGCAGGAATCAAGTACCGGCTTCGCTTTGGCGAGCCGCTTCGCTGAACGGGCTGTACCGTCAGCTCCGCTGTTACAGGAGACTTGAGAAGATTTATGATACATGAAGCTGTCCATCGGCGTTTGGGATCGCGGTCCAGGCAGTGTCGGGCGATATCGAGAAGCGGAGGCGGTAAAGTTCCCGGTACATCAGGGTCGCGTAGCCCATTTCGATCCCACGCCAACAAACGCTGAGTCGAGACCTCGACGAGCGTCATACCTAAAGACCACATGTCTCCAGCAGGGGAACTCGTAGTCTCGGGTGGATCGTAGTCGCCCGGTTCACTGATCGGCGTACCCGCGCGGCAGAGTCCGTCGGTTGAGAGTTTCAACTGATCGCCGTTCGCCATGATATTTGAGGGTTTTATGCGGCCGTGCACTAGCCCTTTCGCGTGAAGGTACGCAAGTGCATCCACCGCAGGTTTGAGCATCTCGACCGCCTCATTTTCCGTGAGCGGGCGGTGCGGAACAATTTGGGATAAATCCTCTTCAGCGTACTCCATCACGACGTATAGAAGCTTCGCGTCGCCGATTTGGCAACGCCCCGTCTGAAATATTCGGATCAGGTTCGGATGAGACAAAGTTAAGGCGAGCTGCCACGAAGCCAACTGACTTCCCGCGTTCGGCGCATTCTCGGCGACCAGCTTTATCGCGGCTGCTTTAGGATTCTGATCGTCGTGAAGCGTCTGGAAAACCGCGCCGTGTTCAGAACCGCCCAGATAATCGCGGAGATGAAATTTTCCATCAACCGTCTGTCCTTCCCACTGCTTCCACGCCTCGATCATGGCTACCTCTGTGGACCGGCTCCTGTATTGTTAGCTCATAGGTCTGATGTAAGCCAGGATTTTCATCCGAGCCCTTATGCTCTAGCTCGCACCCAGTTTTCAGCAGCCAGTGTGTCGCTGCGTGCAACCACCCGCGTGCTTACGAGGCATCACCTTCATTCGCGGCTGTAACCTTTGAAGGAGAGGAAGGTGCGGACCGCCAGAAACACAATCGCTACCGCAGGGAGAACGCCAGTCCACTGAACGGCTCCAACCGCGATCGGGGCGAGCCGGGTCGGAAACAGTATTCTTGAAAAACCGCCAAGAAGGGCGAGCCAGCCCACAGCGGTCACAAGCACCGGCCAGCCGCCCCTCCAGCGATTGTGCGCGCGCACGATGGCAAGTACGGCGACGAACAAGGGAAAGCCCGACAAGAAGATCAGTGCCGGGTCGCGGAAGCCCTGCTCCACCAAGGCCGGCCAAGTGCCGAGGTTCAGCAAAACAGTGACGGCCCCACCACGAGAGTGGGCCGATCAGACCCGCGATCGATCTTGAGATTGTCATAGGTCGCGACCTTTCCCTTTGGAGTTATCCGGGGTTTTCGTCTTGATCGTCCGAATGGGCAGCGTTATACACCCGAGGCCCTTCCGAGTGAACCAAGATCAATTGTCGTCGCATACTCTTCCACCTTGGGGCACAGTCGGCCCGGTTCGCGCTCACACTCAGCGGTTAGAGCTTCCAGTTCCAATGCATTTCTCGGACACCATTACATGATTGAGCCCTTTCTTTTGGGGTGAACCCCTCTACTGAGACAGCTCTTCTGCCCACACCTCACAGCTATCTTCATTTCTGAGCCCTTCACCTGACACAATCCGGGCTTCCAACACCCGACCACACAGCTCTGGGGTGAACCCTCTATTGAGACAATCTGTGTTGCAACACTTCGCGGTCCTTTTCCTGCAAAGTGTAGCAACCGAAACTGTCTCAATTTATGGGGTCAGTTCAAGAGCACGGATGGAATATTTGCGTACCACACCAGCGAAATCCCTGATTGCGAAGGCTCATTCATCGAAGTCGGCATTTTCCGGGCTCGGTAGGCTTTTGGCGAGGCACACCTATCAACGATGCGAAATATGCCATTGAGTCATTACAACCAAACGGCAAGCACGAACCATCGCGTAATTAATGAGAAAGCCTATATCTGCGGGCTGCGGGCGCACGTGTGGTCTGTCCATGCGCCGAGTCTGAGCTGAGGATTGCAGCATAGGATAAGGGCAAAGACCATTCGCGCGGTGAGGTCTTGTACCATTCGACGGCGGCAGGCTGAATGATGTGTCGCGGGTCTTGGTTGATCAACTCCCAGGAGATGACTCTCTGGAGTTGGTGCAGTCCAGTGACAACAGTGTCTTCGACGGCGAATCGGTTCCAGAGACAGACGAAACCGTTCGTGGGATCCACGTTAGGATGAAACACGGGGCGCCCGAGTCTTGCTTCCATCGGCACGTAAGGAAAGAAACGCGGGAATCGGATCTCTATTTGATGAGAAGAAACCAGAGCTTTGCGTCCGTCGACCTCGACGACGCCGGAAGTTCCGTGAAGTAGAAGCCAGAAGGAATCGCCATCGGGGCCGGTCTCCTTCCCGAGAACTTCAATCAATGGAGGTTGGCGCCGTCGAGCGTCGCACAGAAGCCCCCATTCGTTCTCAATTCGGCGATCGCGAGGCCGAGACGCCATAGGATGCTCTTTCAGTCCTACCCATTCAAGGCAATGAGAGAGATCCGAAGAACATCGTTCGGGCGCACACCTTGTTCGGGCAAGGGACGGGCAAAATCGAGGGCCTCGCCATTCCAGATCACTTGTGGTTCGCCGTCGCCCTGCAGAACATCGCCGCGTTCTCTCAGTTCAGACAAAATTTCGCTGACTACGCTATCGAGAGCTTCGGAGTCGTCAATATCGACGTGGTAGTGGGTTTCGCCTTTTACAGTGTCGAAATACATCTGATACTTGGACATCGAGACCTCCTCTTTCCCGCTCAGCCGTGTGCGGCACGGGCAGAACTGGCGGGGATATGCGCACGGGGTGAAACATACATCTTCAGTTTGTCTGGCAAGTCCGAAACCACCCAGCCGCAATGCGTACACTGGGCGTTCCCGTAGTCCCAACAGGCTTTGCATTGGGTGCGCCCACACTTGCGGCAAGCGCGCAGGTTCACTTCCGCCGCCGGACTCAGACAGATTTGACACCGACCATATTCAACGCGAGGGCCGAATTGTTTGTCCCACCAACGGGCATCCGGCGTGAGGATGGGCACGCGATTGCTTTCACAGAGGCGACAACGGTAGTGATCGAAATCCCAGCAGTTCTGATCACAGACAATCAAGCCGCAGCGGGGACACTCCAATGCCAGATCACCGGCAAGCCGCCGGCTGCACAAGGCACATCGCTTGGCAAAATAGCGCTGGAATATCGTGATACCCCCAGATGTCACTAGGGCGAGCAGGGGAGCGAGTGCGATCCAGGGGGAAGCCGGCCGCCTGCTCATTAATCGCAGCAGCGTACCTCCCAGACTGGCGCACAGGGCCAGAACGACCCCAGGCCACCACGCTTCAACCTTCGCGAGGAAGAATTTGGGCAAGAGAAACACAAGAAACCCGATCGCAATCGCAGCTAGCAATGGCACCATCACGGGCATAAATGCAGTCACAAGCTGAACGAACAACAACAATACGCCAGAGAATACAAAAACAGACCATAAAGGAATCTTCATGGGACACCAGAGAGTAGTTGCACCGAATGTAGATGATGTTCCGGCAAACCCAACTGGGCGAGTGTGAAACTCGCCCACGGGCCGCCGTATTCCAAACTTCGGACCGATTGTTGATCAGCAACTCTGTGCGAGTTGCATAGCGGGCAGACACCCTTTTTGCGAATAAGAGCGATCCGCATCATGGGGTGCCACGAGTGACCGCAATCGAGGCATCTCGCCTCAGTGCACAGCGGCCAATCCAGAACCAGCGCTGACCGAGGAGCATTTCCTTTCTCTGCCGCTTCCAATAAGCGGCTTACCGTGGTTTCCGTGGCTGGGCCGGGGCTTCCGGTCAATGTCCCATTCCAATCATGGAATGGGCACGCATCGCTAAGGGGCACCTGAATTCTCTCGAGGTGCATGGGTTCATCAATAGTGATTTCGATCGAAACCGATTTGCGAGGTCCGCCTGGCTGATGAGCAATCAAGGAGCGAAGCCCTAACTCGACTTGCATAGCGCCAACGACAGAGGCCATAGTGGGCGTGCTCGGAAACTCTCGCTCAGGAACTGCGAAAGCGTCGGTGCGACAGGAGTGAACCTTTGCGTCCCAGAGAGTCAGTAGCTCGCGGCGTTTCTCGGAAGTCAGCCGGCAGCCGAAGCACGCCGCGCTCCTGCCTGGAAAGAAGGTGACTCGGCCGTGAGAATAGTTTTGTGTTCCGAGAGCCGCGTCAACGACAGGGAGATCTAGTTTTGTAGAAATGTAGGCGACTTCGAGGCGTGCGAGGTCGCTGTCTACGCAGCAGAAAATAATGCCAGCTAGAGCAAGGTCGCAAAATCCCACGTCAGCGATTTCCTGAGGGATGGCGATAATCTCAGAGAAGGGGAAGAGTGCTCGGCTGACCTCTGCCAATGCCTCGGCTTTGTTTCGGCCAATCAACCCATGGCAGCGGAAAGGGACAGAGCGAGTCAGGTTCGTCGGGTCGACCACGTCCGGGTCGACCACGGTAATCCGGCCAGTTCCAAGGAGCCCGAGTGTCTGAAACACCTGGTTGCCCAGTGCCCCAGCACCGACTATGACGGCATGGAGCTTGTGCATTCGCTCCTGGCGAAAAATGGTCTTTGCAAGCCTGGAATGGTCTGACATCGAACCTGAATTGACGGCCACAAGACTGAGATGTGAGTGAGTATATGTCTAGGCTAATCGCTTGACAAGCCGAGAGCTACTGAGTAGCATCCGCACAGCGAGCCGAGTAATTGAGGTCACTCAGGTCCTTTAAAGGCAGAGTGTTTCACGGGGCGCCCCGGCCGCTCGAGCCATGGGCCTATCCAGGAGCTTGTACTTCACGACGCTGGTTGGTGCTACAGCGGGTCTATGTTCCTGGGGGTTAGCGGAACTGATATCCCCGTTTTTACCCCATCAGCAAACTATTTGGTTAAGCGACGTAGTCTCGGTGACTATCCTAGGCGCTATCTTGGGTACACTGAGCGCGGCGTTTAGTGAACGAGATTCTGGCCGTGCCGTCACGATAGGCTGGGTTTTCGCCGGGGCTGGAGTTGGCCTTGTAAGCGGCTTTCTTGCGGTTGCCATCCAGATTCCGATCACAGACAATCTCGCCGCCGAGGCGCCGTTTCTAACGCGAGTGCTCGCTTGGACCCTCGGCGGGTCGATAATCGGACTCGGTTTGGGCCTTCGTTGGGTGAAGCTCAACCGATTCCGGGGCCCATATGCGTTTCTTGGTGGCTTAACGGGCGGAGCAATCGGCGGGCTGCTGTTCGCAGGATTCGGCAGTATGTTGCCTGATGTCATGCACGCCCTTGGGTTCATGCTAATCGGTGCCGGGGTTTATTTCGGGACTGCGCTGGCTCCCATCTTGTTGCAATGCGGGATTCTTGAATTCGTGAGCAGCGGCGACGCGCGGGCGCAAAGCAAATTGCAGCAGTCAGAATGGGAGCTTGACCAGGACAAGTCCTATGTAATTGGGAGTCAAAGCTCCCCTCCACAGGACCTGACGGCTTTCAACGAGAGTGAGATTTTTATCCCCGATCAGGCAATCGCTGCCAGGCATGCGATCCTGTTTGGACGCCAGGGGCGGTTTTACATTGCGCGGCACCCGGAAGCTTCCGGCGAAGCGGGGCTCGGGAAATATGTCTTGCGGGTCCGCGGCAAGACGGTAGCAGCGAGCCGGGAATTGCGGGATGCTGATGACCTCCTGATCGGACGTACGGCGCTGAGATTCGTTTCCAGGCGTCGGGCAGGATCTAGCTAGCGAAGGCTCGAGCAACACGTGAATCGTGAGCGGAAATACGGGTGGTTTTGGTCGACCGCAGGCATCATCGGCCGAATCTCCATCGGTATCGCATCTGCGGCGCTGATCGTGAGCTTCACAGCGGCACAGAGTCCGCCGGTACCGACGTTGAAATTCACGCAGAACGTCGAGCTATTAGACTGTGAACCGGTATCGAGTGTTCCCTGTTTCCGAATCGGATTCTCTGCGCTCGAGCCAAACGGAAGTCCCGCGCAGATTCCCGCCCTCACACTGCCGCAGCTAGCTTCCAGCTTGAGTATCGATTTGGGCGATCGGACCGTGAAACCCTTCTTCGTAAGTTTGCCGCTCGGAACATCGGCCCCGAAAGTCACGCGCCTGACGCTCTTTCTGATTGACACCAGTGGCAGTATGAATCGGTCGCTCCAAGATGGCGAAACGCGTTTCCATGCCGCCAAGGCGGCGATTTCGCACTTTCTGGAGAATTTCGAAAATGGTGTGGACCGCGTTGCCGTGGTTGGCTTCGAAAGCCACCGGGTTGCCACGACAATTCGCTCCGCGCGGTTTGCGACTTCCCTGGCCGATGCCCAGAGCCAAGTGGACGCTCTGGCTGCGCCCAAACCAAGGAATGATACGGCCCTTTATTCCGCACTAGACATGGGGATAGACGTACTCCGTGAGCAGATCAAGACACTGCCGGGCGCCCATGAAGCGGTGCTGGTTCTTCTTACAGACGGCGATAACGATGTTCAGGAATCCCGTGGTGACGATCACGACCTGTTGAGTGGAACGTCTGGGCTGCGAGTCGTCGTGCAGAGGGTCCGAGACAATTCTGAAATTCGGGTTATTGCGGTGGGAATTGGCAACCCAAAAGAAGTGAACCAGGATGCGCTCTCGCAAATCAGCAGTGAATTCACAATGAGTACCGATGCTGACGGTTTGATGCGCGCTTTCAAGCATCCAGCGCCAACGATGCAAGCGAAAGACATCGTGGCGACGTTTGCTTCTCCCTGGCCGGACCGTGCGTCTCTTGAGGCGAGAAGCATGCGGTTGCGCGTGCAGATGAACCTGCCGAGCGGCGATGCACTTTACAGCGACGAGATCACCTGGACTGCCCCGGAAATCGGTCAGCCCCTGTTCGGCGGACGGTGCGATGCACAGGAAGGTGATGTACTACTGCGATCTACCCTCACCGGCGGTGGGGCGTTTTGGATGGGTATTTTTCGGCCGGTACTGGTTTTTGTGGGGTGGGGTGCCGTGCTTTTGATTCTCTGGTTTTGGGTTCCGCCGTTGATTTGGGGCCATGAATATGCAGGCGTGATATCAGAAAAGGATCGTGCTCGTTGGGCAGAAGGGTCAACCGCGCGGAATGCGAGCTCACCCGAGGGGCGTGCAGCTCCGGCCGGGTTTGAGCGGGCGCGTCGCGGAGTGGCCGAATCTCGACGGGAGACACCTAAGCGCCTGGAGCACCATCCAACCGCGAAACCGGATGGTGGGGAATAACGCTGCCAGAGCTTGAGTGATTTTGCGGAACGCGCCAAAGGAGCAAAACGATGCCAGTCGTGAAGGTGATTCGCAAAGGAATATCCGCATCAGTTCGGAAGGTGCCTACTTCAACTGCCGCCGCCATCGTGCCCATGACGCTCGACCGAGTGGGGAAGGAGGCGGCTACTGAGAACGAGGATCCGACGAAGGTGGAGTCGCTGCAGGACAGCTTCGAGAAATTTAAACCCGGACTCTCATTCAAAGGTAGCGCCGGCCGGGAAGAGACGGAGTTTCGTGTCGATGTGGAGTTCAGGAGCCTGAAGGATTTTGACCCGGAAAACCTGCAAAAGCGTCAGGAGACTCGAAACGCCGACGGCGGGGTCGAGTACTTGCGGAATGACCTCGCCGACCTCAAGTCAAGCATCGACTTGGTGTATAGGCTGAAAGACCGGTGGAAGCTACCCACCGTGCGTCGCGCGTGGAGCAACCCCGACCAGCGGAAAGAAATTATTGAAGCCCTCGGGCGCCTGCGATCGGAGCTGGAGAAGGTCGCTGGCAAGAGAGGTAAGAGCTAATGACGGACGAAACGGCAACCGCGGTGAAAACGACAGCCCAGATTCTCGGGAAGACTGCGGCCAAGGATCTGCTGCAAGAGATTTTTGCGGACCTGCATCCGGCCTTTACCGACGAGACAAAAAGTCTCGATAGCATTTTCACAGCCCAGTCTGCCTCGGAGTTCCTCAATCAACTCACCGATTTCGAAAAAGTTCTCTCCGTGAGCGATGCTTACGAAACTACGGTGAAGAAGCTCCAGGGACAAATTGACAAGGCGGAGGACATTCGGGACTCCGTCCTCGCGCAGATCTTCGAACAGATTCGCCCCTTGGAACGCACCTATCGCCAGGTGGCGATGTTTTTTGAAAACAGCAAAGTGGTAGATGGAAAAGTGCGCAAACCCGTGGAACTGTACATCCTGAACGCCGACCCTAAGGCGATGCAGGGTGCCTTCAGCATGAGTGTCGCGGCCATCGAGAACTTCTGCCGAAAGCGCAATGACAATTTCAATTTTCGGGACGACATCTGCAACCTGGTCGTGCCCGGTTACATTCCCCAGCCGGTTCGCGAAAAGTTGGAGGATGTCGCCAGCACATGGGGCATGTTGTTGGTCACGGACATTGATGACGAAAAGTCGTTCAAGAACGTGGAGCGAAACTTCCTGCCGGGCGGCAAGTACGAGTTCATGAAACGCCCTGAGGAACGCGCCGCGTCAGATGTGGTGACCATGGGTTACTTGCAACTGCGCCCGAAACACTGGTTCGAAAAGAAAGTTGACGGCGGCGACGATCTCTACGTACCGCCTTCGCTCGTGTTTGCCGGCGCCATCGCTCGCAGCGATGAAGGCCAAGGGCTTGCACAGGGACCGGTCGGTTCACGCTTCGGCCAGATTGCAGGAAGCGAGAAGGCGCGCATCGAGCCGCTTATCGGCGAGATGGAGCACCTGAGCATGGAACGGCAACTCGTTCCCGTGATCCGTGACGCGGAAAACCATCTGTGTTTCTTTGGCTGTCGTACCCAGGCTGAAGATCCCAGCGGAGTCTTGAAATTCTTTACGTCTTACCGGATCGTTCGGTTCCTGGAGCGCTGCTGTCGCCATTATCTCCTTCAGGTCGCTGGACAGGTGCTCACGCGTGACTTCATGGATGAGTCGATCGAAAAACCGCTGACACAGCTCCTGGACGAGCAGGTGGAGCAGGGCACGATCACTGGCTATGATTTGTTCGTGGACAAGGATTCCAATAAACGCATGCAAGGAATCTGCGACATTATGTTGAGCGTCGCACCGACCGGGCCTGCGGAAACATTCGTGCTTAAGATTGACGTTCCTGAATTCAAAAAGCAAGGAGACGAGAAGACCTGACCCCTGCGGAGGGACGCTGGGTGGCAAGTTCTTTTCAGCCATCCCTGACGGAGTGGGTCTGCGGCAGAAGCAAGCAGTCAATGATAGGTACGTCGGGCCGGCTGAGTGCTCTCAGAATCAGAGAGAAATTGACCGGTCCGGGGCCAGTACTTTATCCCAAAGAAATGGGGGGAGATATGGCATCACCGTTCCGCAGCACAGTTACGATTGATGGCAGCAAGTTTGACGCACTTTCCACATCCGTTTCATTCAGCACTACCAAAGATCGCGCGGGAATGCCCGAGATGGGC
Source organism: Candidatus Methylomirabilota bacterium (assembly GCA_035626055.1). Classification (GTDB taxonomy): domain Bacteria; phylum Acidobacteriota; class Terriglobia; order Acidiferrales; family UBA7541; genus DASPOJ01. The sequence continues at coordinate 13,122 of DASPOJ010000200.1, forward strand.
AGCCTCGCGACTGCGATCCGGGTGTGGGTCGATTTCCATGACGACACTAACATGCCGCACGCAACGCTCAGAAAGCTATTTGAGCTTACTAATGTTGTGACGCGCGAAAAGGTGAAGGACATCAAGATTGAGTTTTGGAAGGACGAGTCCAAACAAGATGCCCTTTGCAGCTACAACTTCAAGGGTTGGATCAGCCGCTTTGAGACCAGCAATCCGATCATCAGTGAGGAAGAACGCGGTCCACAAGTGAACCACCTCCTGTATCTGGAGCTGGAACCAGTTTTGAATCAGCAGAACTTTAAGGAAATCAAGATGAGCAATTAGCGGGGTGCGTCAAGCCCATGTCGTTCCTGGCATTCCCACTACGTCTCGAAGGTGGGTTCCTCAAGCGCTGCCCTCAAGTGAATGCGATTCTCTCTCTGGTGGACATTATGGCGAAGACGCCGCACGGGAGCTGGATTGGCAGCAGCCACTTTGGGGTGCGGGAGTTCTTTGAGGAGGCCCGCAAACAACCGGGGCTTCCCTCGCAAGCCATCCAGGAACTTAATTTGGCATTACAGGATCTCGACATTCTCGATTATCGCGTGCAGGAGATCGTAAAGGAATCGCGAACCCAAGCAGAAACCGACTCTTACGTTTTGAAGATCGTGTCCACATCGGAGGGAGGGCCAGCGTTTTCATTGCGTCTTGTCCAGGACTGAATTGTGATGGCTTCCCCGAAAGCGACCACCGCTGAGATTTATAAGAAACTGAGGGACGATTTCGCGCGCCGCCTCAAGGACTACGGTGTTTCATCCGAGGTCACGGACCCAGTGGTGGCCGTTCTTTTCCGCACGATCGCAGGCCAGTTGGAAGGCCAGTATTCTGAATTCGAGCGGAGGCAGGCATCACTTTTGGACGAACTGATCGCGGGGCTCGGCATAGAAGGACGAAGAGCGCACGCAGCACAGACCATCGTGCGCTTCTTCCCGGATGGCGGAACGCGGCTCGTGGAAGCGGGAACCGAGCTGCTTGGGCAGACGCATACTGGGGACCGAATTACGTTCGCCACCGATGTCTCGGTGCAGGTTTCACCCGCAGATATTTGCCTGGGTGCCACATACCAGGATGGCCTGCTGCAGCTGATGTCCAGCATCGAATTGCCCGAAGCGTTCCAGTCACGCTCGTCGCTCGATCCGGCGCGCGTGAACTTGGGTCCCAATCCCGCCATTTTCCTGGCAATCGAGAATCTCGATGCCGGGCATCTGGGCCAGCATGGTTTCTTTTTCGAACTCAGCCCTGACGCGGCTCTCCTGCGGGCCGCATTGCTGGACGAACCGTGGTGTCTCGCCGGAACCGAAGGTGAATTTTGCAGCGCAGGCATCCTTCGCCCGCGTCGAGGGAATGCCGGTGTGCGATTGCTGGAATGGCTCGTTCCGGAATCGTCGTCGGATTCTGACCAGAAGCACACCATGGAAGTAGCTACTCTGCTCGACGGTTTTTATGCGGGACGCGTGTTTGTATTCCCCCTTGTGCCATCTTGGCGACGCTTCACTTGCCGAATCCCGCGCGCCATGGAAGGCGCACTGAATAAGATGCTTGGGCAGGGCGCCATGCGGTTGAACGAAGGAAAGTGTGCCTGGCTGCGCATATCACTGCCGCGCCAGATCGGGAATCTTCACACAGCTATCATGGGAATCTCACTCCATGTTGTGAGCGCGTCCAATATCGAATGTGCAAATGACACGGTTTATTTCGAAAAGCACGGCACTTCGATTCCGGCAAGCCGCGAAGCGGGGAGGTCACACTATTTGGTCGCGCCGCTCTCGATTTCCGGAGAAAGGGGAACAACCTATCTTCCCGACTTAACTCCGTCGTCCGAGGTTGGAGCGGGACGCTACACCATCCGGAATGGCTGCATTCATCTTCAGCCCGCGCGTCACGCGGACGGTCACCTCGACTCCTCCGCCAACCTTCGACTCTGGGTGACGCGCGGTTTTGCGGGAAACCATGTCGGCGCTGGCCAGATCCATTCGTTTTTGAAGAAGGCCGGCCCGCACACAATGCGAGTCAACAGCGTCACGGCCGCAGCCGGTGGAACGGACTGCGAAAGCCTCCAAGAGACGCAAGCGCGATTTGCGGAAGCGCTGCTATCGAGGGACCGCGTGGTGACACGGGCGGACCTTCTTGGCGCCGTCCGAGCGTTCGACCGACGCATTCAGGTCATGGATATCTCTTCGGGAGTTGAACGAACGAGTCGGGGCCTACAACACGTGCAACAAGTTCGATTGGCGGTTTCCAACGATGATTTTGTCGAACCGGACCAGGAGCTACCCTTACTTCTCAATGAACTCAAAAGCCATTTGGAGGAGCGCCTTTTGTACGATACGCGGCTCAAGATTGTGCTGGACAGAAAATGATGGGCGAAGTTACGCATCGCATGCCGGATTTCTTTGACTCCTCGCACGGCTTCCATCACACGGTGGATTCGGCGCTCGACGTGCTTTCGGAGTTGGGCATCTCTCCTGCCAGAATCACCATCCGCATGGCCGGTCGCGGTTGGCAACCGTTTTGGGTCGTAGAGCAGTTTCCGGCCCCTGGCGAATTACTTGGTTCAGACGCAAGCATTGTGCTCCATATTGCTGGCTTGGGTCTCTTCCATTCCTTGCCCGTAGGCATGTGGGACCGCGGCGGTGACGCAGAACTTGGAACGAAAGAGATTGTTGAACTCTTTGACGATCCCCTGCAGAAGACCGGACGGTGGATTCGGGCTGGCGACAGGCTGCTAGACTTTCGCCCGGACCTCATCGATGCGTGCTCGCGTTGGATTACGCTGTTTGGTTTGAATCCGGAAGACTGGCCGCCTCGTAGCCGTTACAAGCTCGCTGCGCTGCTGCCTAATCTACATCGCTTCGCGGGCAAAGAAGAGGGCATACGCCTCACGCTGCGCCTGCTGGTTGGTTTGCCGTTGCAGGAAATTTGCAGACGGCGCTCCTACAGTTGTCTGGAAGATGACGATCTTTCACTGCTCGGTTGTGAGGCCAGCCGTCTGGGCGTTGATGCTGTGGCGGGGGACCGAGTCGAGGATCTGGAATGTCTGGTCGTGGTGATCGGGCCGGTCCCGCTGCAGACCTATTATCAGTTTCAGAAGGAAGACCATGCTCGGCTGCTTGTGGCCGCACTCAACCTTTGCCTGCCTTGCTACCAGAAAAATCGCGTGACTTGGTCCGTTCTCGATCCCACCCGGGCGCCCCGATTGGGATTCGAAAAGGAAAATGCCAGGTTGGGGATCAATTCCCACCTGGGGTCGGACGTTAGTGCAACGGTGATCGGCGCAGCCGCAGAATGCTCCGATCTGCCTGTCTGCCAGGGACAATCGAAATACTCGGGGGGGCTCCATGAAGAACCATGATCTTGACCTGAATTCAGTCAATTGGGAACACGGGATGTTGCTCACCCCGGACCATTTCGTTCGCCAGGAGCGCTACTTCGATTCCGGCATGCTTTGGATTTTGCGCTACGCGACCAGCTATTATGGATTGGTTGGCGGAGGGCCCCGGTTGCCTGAGGATGAGCGCGGAGCTGTTCGTCACGACCCAATCGTGGCGGTCGAACAGGGTGAGGAGGGCTTGCGGATCTCAGTGACGCAATGCCGAGGGATAACGCCGGCTGGCTGCATCATCGACGTGGATCCCGAGCATGCCGTGCATGCACAGTTCCCGAAGGCCGCGCTTGAGGGCGTTGCTGAAACGCCTGTCTACATTGTGTGTGAACCGCATGAGAAGGACGTTACCGAGGGGCCGCCCGATGACTCTAATCCGCAAATGAAAACCAGCCGGCGGCCCGCGTATCGCCTGCTACTACAAATTCCCGCAGAGGACACCCCGTACAGCATCTCGATCGCGCGGATCAAACGCCCTCCCTACGGCGTCAATTACGAGAAGGATTCCCAATACATTCCTCCATGCACTTCACTGGTGAGCTACAGCGAGCTGACAGCGGCGTGGCGCAAGATCCTTGAGGCGGTGACTTCGCTCGCGGAGCGTTACACGGAGCTTTATCGCGCAATGCAGGAGTTTATCCTGCTATTCCGGGAACGCGGGATTGAAACAGACTTGGACATCGAAACTATGAGTTTTGTGAGCCGCATGGTCGCGGCTGTCCAGGAATGCCTCTACGAAATCCTGGATCCCGTTCAGTCTCCGCAGAGTTTCTTTTCCCACTTGCGCTGGTTCATTCACGGGGCAGCGGTGTACCTGGATTTGACGCCAGCGGCGCGCCAGTACTTTGAAATGTTGAAAGAGACTGGCGAGACGGAGTTCATTCCCCTCCTGGAACAGCAAAAGAGAATTCTCCAGACTGCAGGCAGGTGGCGTGTCGATGAAGACCTACGTGTCGAAGTTCGCTCCGTACTGCAATCGCTCGCTGCGCAGAGTCGCCTGGAGCGAGCGCTCGAAGGAAAGTACGTTGATTTCCGCCTGAGTGCTGCATTGGAGGCCATGAACTTCATCTTTGACCGAGGGGGAAAGGTCCTCTACAAGCTTGCTGCCAAGCCCTCGCGCGTGCAGGGTTCCGCAGATGAGCTGACCCTGATGTTTAGCCAGCTCCGACTCGAAGGCCGCGACAAGTACCGTCTGATTCTCGTGAGTGAGCCGGATGCCGCGTTTGAGAAAGGCAGTCGCCTTATCGCCGAAATCCGTTTGAACGAAGGCTCCGGTTTCAAACGCGCTCCTACCATTTTGACAACCGAAGCGAAGTTTTCTGACCAGCGCAATTTCGAATTCGATTTTGATGCTCCGGACGTACCGACAATCATGGACCTTCGCGTCACGGTTCAGGCTCATCATCCCATCCACACTGCCCTGCTCTTTGTGCGCCACCGTTTCTACGCCAGCAAACTAGAAGAAAGGGAGTCGCAGCCACTCCAGCCCCGAGCAGGCCGTGAGGAAGATACGGTTCCGGTACCCTCCCCAAACCGCCAAACACAACTGCCGGATGAAGCGAAGAAGCCAGCACCGGGGGATGAACCAAATCGGCCCGATTCCCCCCTGCAGACGGGCACTCCCCCTCAACGGCGCAGGCGATTGGAGTAACAAGAATGGCCATCGACTTGGATAAGCTTTCCAGTGGAATGGAAGATGCCCTCGAACGGGCCCGGCTCTTGGCGGAACAACGCCATCAGGCGCAGATTACTCCGCTGCACATGCTTTACGTCTTGCTCGATGCGGATAGCGCGCTTTCCAGCACGTTGGAGCGCGCGGGAATGGCGACAAGTGCTCTTCTGGACAGCTTTGCTGCCAAACTGAACAAACTTGAGAGGGACCAAAAACTTGAACCGGGCAAACGCCCCGTGGCCTCAAGTTCGCTTCGCGATCTTATCGAAAAAGCCTTTCTCAAGATGGAAGCCCGTGGCGCTGAAATGGCGGAGCCGGTGGACTTTCTGCTCGCAGCGATTGAATTCAGCGATCCTCGGCTGAAGCAGGAACTACAGGTTGCCGGTCTCACACAGGCTACCGTCGAGAAAGCCGCCGAAGTGCGTGCGGCGGCTGGGGAGACTCTCGGCGAAAAGAAAACGCCCTCAGGGCCGAAGATGGGCGGCAAAGTCCTAGAGCGCTTCGGCCACGATCTGACCGCAGCTGCCGCAGCAGGTGAACTGATGCCGGTCATTGGGCGTGACGAAGAGGTCCGCCGTGTAATCCAAACTCTGCTGCGAAAAACAAAAAACAATCCGGTTCTTGTCGGTGATCCAGGAACCGGAAAGACGGCCGTGGCAGAAGCACTAGCGTCGCGAATCGCCGCAGGAGACGTCCCCGACTCTCTAAAGAAATGTAAAGTGATTGCTCTCGACCTCACTTCAATGGTTGCGGGGGCAAAGTACCGCGGCGAATTCGAAGAGCGCGTCAAAGGAGTAGTGGAAGAGGTTCGTGCACGCAAGGGGGAAATCATACTTTTTCTGGACGAAATTCACACCTTGGTTGGCGCTGGCGGCAGCGAAGGAGGCATGGATGCCGCGAACATCTTGAAGCCTGCCCTTGCTCGCGGCGAGCTTCGTTGCGTCGGCGCCACGACATTTGATGAGTACCGTGAGCGGATAGAGAAGGATGGCGCCCTGGCCCGGCGGTTCGAGGTCGTCGTCGTAAAGGAGCCTACCGAAGAGACGATGCTCGTGATTCTTCGTGGGATTCGCGACCGCTATGAAGCTTTCCACGGTGTGAAGCTTTCTGACGAGTCGCTACAAGCCGCGATCAAACTCTCTCGACGGTATATCCGTAACCGCTTTCTTCCCGATAAGGCCATCGACATCATTGATGAAGCCGCAGCCCGGATTCGCATGCAAAAGGAGTCGAAGCCGAACGCCGTTGACGAACAGGAACGGCTGTTGCTTGGTAAGCAAGCCGAGCTAAAGAATCTGGAGGAGAGCGGCTCCGCGACTCAGAAGCGGGTCCTGGACGCTCTGCGAAAGGAGATCGAGGAGCTCAAGCCGAAGGTGGAAGACCTTGTACGACGCTGGAAAGAGCAGCGTGACACTTCTGAGGGTCTACAGAAGACCAAGCAGGCCATCCACGAGCGGACCGTCCAGCTTGAAGCCGCTGAGGTTCGTGGGGATGTTGCCAAGGCCGCGGAAATCCGCTATGGGTCCTTGAAATACCTCGAACAGCAACGCGCGGACCAGGAAGAGAAGCTCGCCGCCTTTACTGCAGATGCAAGAATGGTTCCTGAGGAGGTTCTGGCGGAACATATCGCAGAAGTTGTCGCGGGACGTGCCGGCGTTCCCATACAACGCATGCTCGAAAGCGAAAAGGAGCGGCTGTTGAAACTTGAGGAGCGCATTGGCTCACGCGTCTTTGGACAGGATGACGCGGTCCATGCGGTTTCCGAGGCCGCGCGCCGCATGCGTGCCGACCTCCAGGTAGGACGTAAACCCAATTCGTTTCTGTTTGTCGGACCGACTGGCGTTGGAAAGACGGAACTCGCAAAGGCGCTCGCCGAGGCCCTATTCGATGATGAGCATGCCCTGATTCGCATTGACATGGGCGAGTACAAGGACAAGTCCTCCTCTGCCGGATTGATCGGCTCGCGGCCTGGCTTGGTCGGCTCGGATGAAGGCGGCTTTCTGACCGAACAAGTCCGGCGCTCTCCTTACTCAGTCGTACTTTTCGACGAGGTGGAAAAAGGACACCCGGAGATATTGGATCTTTTGCTCGGCGTGCTTGATGAAGGCCGCCTCACGGATGCGAAGGGCAGATTCTGCGATTTCTCCGACACCATGGTTCTCTTCACATCCAATCTTGGTGTCCGTGAAGCAATGGAGGCTACCGAGGACCTGGACAAGCGCAAGGAGATCATCATGGAAGTTGTCAAGGCCAGCTTGCGACCCGAACTCTACAACCGCATCTCGCAGGTCGTCGCGTTCAATTCCCTGGGGCAAGTGCAGCTCGAGCGAATCGTGAATGCGCAAATCAGCCAGCTCCGCAAGAAGCTCGAAGAGGAGCGCATGATCGCACTTGAGGTTACTCCTGAAGCGTTGGCGTACTTGGCTAAGGAGTCCTACGATCCCGCGTATGGCGCAAGACCGGTGGGGAGAACCATGCAGCAGTTAGTCCTCGCGCCTTTGGCTAGCGCCCTTCTCGCGGGAGATGTGGTCGCGAAACAGACATTGCGGATTGCTTACGAGGCCAATGAAGGATTGATCTTTTCTGCGGAGGAAGCCCGTGTTTCCGTTGCATAGGCATGCCGTTATACGTTTCTTCGGTCGGCGTGTATGGCAAGGTGTGATCTTACTTGGCTGCGTGCTGCTCATCGCGGTTCCCCTTCCCTTTGCGGGAGACAGCACTCCTGCAACAATGGATCCACAGAGCGGTTGGATCCAATTGTTCGACGGGAAATCGCTTTTCGGCTGGACCAGCGGGGGCGGCGGCCAGTGGCGCGTCGTAAACGGCTCCATTACGGCAGATTCTGGCGAGAGCGGCTATCTGCGCACGAATACTGTCTTCGCTGATTTCATCCTGCGTTGTGATTTTCGCCTGAACGCCGAAGGCGAAAGCGGTATCCTTCTGCGATCGGACACGAAAGGCGATCCCGCTGCCTCGGGCTACAAACTGCAGATCAACAACCGCGACGCGAGTTTCCCAACGGGAAGTCTGGTCGGCTATCTCAAAGCCGCGAAACGCCAGGCCGCCCCCGGCGCATGGCACACTTATGAGGTCGAAGTAACCGGGGACCATTTTCTCATCAAGCTGGATGGAACGCCGACGGCAGACGGCAACGCACACAAAAACAGGCTGGGTGCGATTGCTCTCCAATTTGTTAAAGGGAATCCCGTAGAGTTCCGCAACATCCAACTCAAGCCGCTCGGTCTGCAGCTGATTTTCAATGGACAAAATCTGTTCGGCTGGAAGATCGTCATTCCAACCGGCGAGAAGGCCCAGCAGCGCGGCAAAATCGGTACGATGTTGTTGGGTCAGAGCGGGCCGGACTGGACAGTCGAAGACGGCGCGATTCACGTGAAGAAGGGGCCCAGCCAACTCGAAAACGGTTCGCTATATGACGATTTCATCTTGCAGCTCGCGATTCGAGCGAATGGCAAGGGACGTCACCCCCAGGGCGGTGTGCTCTTTCGCGGAGACCAAGGTGTCTTCTCCACGGGCTACAGAGTACAGATCGATAACACATTCCCCGGCAAGGATCGCGACAAGCCTGCCAATTTCGGGAGTGGTGGTCTCTTTGGCATTCAGCCGGCACGCCGCGTCGTCAGCGATGACGATCAATACTTTTACGAGACTCTTATCGTTCGCGGCCACCACATCTCCGTGTGGGTGGATGGCATTCCTGTTTCCGACTTCGAAGATACGCGACCCGATGGCCCTGATGCTCTGCTCCAGTCGCGCAATGGCGCCGGTACGATCAGTTTGCTGTCGGCCGATGACCACAGCAGCTTGAACTTCCGAGAAATTCGTGCCATCGGTCTTTCGCGGGCAGGGGTCACTGCCGGGACGCCCGCACCCGAAGCGATTCCCGGTGGCGCCGGTGCCGGTCCTCACCAGAAAGAGATCGCCGATCTCATTGACCGTGCGGTCCACTCCAACGACCCACAGGAGCAAGTGACGCTCTACAGCCAAATCCTCGAGCTCGACCCGAACAATCTGGTCGCTTACAACGGTCGAAAAGACGCCCAGGACAAACTGGACGCACTGCAAGCGCGGTTGTCACAGCAGCAGCAAATGCAACAGCAGGAACAGACGCAGTCCCAACAGAGTGAAGCTGCTGAGCGCGATGCGGTACAACGGGCAGAAACCGCCTTTCTTGCCTACGACATTCGCGGCGCGCGATCTCACCTGAACGTCGCGAAGAAAATTGATCCCAACGACCCTGAAGTGCAGCAACTCGATGCACTAATCGCGCGGCAGGAAACGCTCTGGCTTGTAGAAATCGTTGCGGCGATGGCATTCGGTGTGCTGGTCGTGCTCGGGCTTGTAATGCTTTTCCTTCGCCGGCGAGGTCCGAAACAACCCTATCTGGAAATCCTCGATGGCCCGGAGAAGGGCGAGCGCTATCTGCTCAATCAGGAGGTGATTCACCTCGGCGCCGTCGCGCAAGAGGGAGGCAATCACAACGAAATGGTCATCTCGGATCCGCTGCGCAGTGTTTCACCCTTCCACTGCGAGGTTCGTCAACATGAAGGGAAGTTATACGTTCTTGATTGCGACAGCGCCAACGGCACCTTCCTCAACGGGCGGCGGATTCACCCGAGGCAGCCAGTGCTTCTGAAAAAAGGTGCACGCCTGCGCTTGGCTGAAGGCTGCACGCTTCGGCTGGTCTTTTCGCCGATGAAGAAAAACTAGTTGGCTTCGCCCGTTCGTGGCCGCGCACAACTTAGCACGGCACCTGCCACTCTGCATGCGAGCCGTCCGTGAGCCTAGCGCCGAGACTTTCCAGAATCGGCCTCAGCGGCTCCCGGGATGCAATCAACAGTCCACCGTCCTCCGTACTCTCTCGTACATATAAAGATGCGCCACAAAACCACGACTCCAGTTGCTCGGGCCGTGCCGAGTCGAAGGATTTGCACTCGACCAGGGGCACGTAGAAGGAGGAGTGGCGGAAGGACTCATCCCTTATGGGCGGCAACAGCGCGTCTTTCGTCTTCTTCAGGAACGCGGCCGAGTCGTCCGCCGCTAGGACAAGAAGGATCGCTCCCGTTCCCAAAAGGCTCGTCCAGGCCTGCTCGCGTGCCTTTTCCGAAGCGGAAATCCGGCAGAGTTTGTACTTGGCAGTCCGCGGACGTTGTCCGGGAAGCAGCTTCAGGAAATCTCCCTTGGTCAACGGAGTGGGAGGTTCGCGGTCCGGCCAAATTCCCAGGCCCATGATGGGCTGCCATTCCCGCGCGTGATCCGTCATGCGAGGCATTTGCTCGACTTGAGCTAGCGGAATCAGCTGCGCGAACACCTCTAGGTGCAACTTGTGGCCCAGACAAGCGGCGGCGACCAGCCTGCTGACGAAGCCATTTAATGGTGCGAGATCGTCCTGACTGGCGGGAAATTTCGATTTCAGAAATACGACCTCGTAGGGCGCGGCTGAGCGGACGATTCTCAGCTGCAGGGATTTGCGGGCGGATTCGGTAGAAGTTTCCATGATGTTCTCACCCGTTTGGGTACTGCAAACCTTCTTCCTTCATTTTCTGGACAATCTCGATGAGTGTGGAGTCGATCTCCTCCCGTGCGGCTAGCAAGATACCTTGATCGGCTGTGTTCTCGTGCAGGTACACATCGAACAGTTCGAACCATTTGTTCACGTCCGCTTCGGGTTGCTGGAAGAAATCCTTCGATTCCAAGCTGGGGATGATGAAGGCGAAACCCGGGTACGCCGGGCTATCCTCCAATCCAGCTCCGAAGATGGTCTTGCTTTTGGCTAGGAAGGGATCTTGCAGCTTGAACGCCGCGTTGATCTTGCCCTCCACGTTCAGTTGGCGGAGAAGTGGATTCTCGCGCACAAAACTGGGCAGCGGGATCACGCTATTTGCGTCGGAACCGGCAAACAAAGGATTCTCCAAGAGTTCTTTCGGAAAGACCACGCTTGGACCTTCCGCTTTATCAGCTGGCTTCATAAAGAAGATGGTCGTGGCGCCTAGGCCGAATAGCGTCTCGAGCTGAGGCAGAAATGAGTTGTTCAGAAGCCAGTAACAGAAGTCTGGCATGTATCGGTTCGCGTCGAACTTCTGTCTGCCCTCCTGAAGGGCCTTAATGTCAGTCTCGCTCGGCGCGAGGGGCAAGCGGGCATTTGGCACTCGGCTCAGGCCGGTCATTGGCATCCAATCGCGCGATTTGCTCACAAATATGTCTCTGATGGAAGGATCGAGCGCCTTCAGCTGAACGAAGAGTTCGTGACGTAACCCAGCCTTCTTTTGCAAGTGATCCGCAAGCCGCGTCACAAACTTCAAAAGCCAAGCGCGCTGCCCGCTCGGTATTGGATAGCTCCGCGCGCCAATCCAGTACAACGCGCAGCGCGTTAGTTCGGCGGCGCGCCGCCAGGGTTGGAGAGCCACTTCGTCAGCAGGCGCGAGTCTCCGCCGTTTGTCAGTTCCGGATTGCGGTGTCTTCGTCGTTGCCATGGTTCAAAGCCTCTGCACTAAAACGTCCCAGAATCATAGGAATTGATTGGGTCCCAGAATGGTGCCGGTATGGATTCCGGCGTCGCGGCAGCTGCATTTCAAGAACCCGAGCACGTGATGCAGGGCACCGATCTCACTCTTCAGCGCCTCAGCATGTTCTTTCAGGATCCGGAATTCATGGTGGGAGAGAGATGATTCCAGAGTAATGCCGTGGAAATCCATGCCGAAGCTACCTGCCTCCAATTGGAGCCCAGAGGAGACACTGACCTCGCCGACAAATGTTGTGACAATTTCGAGCCCCAGGTTCTCGACTTTCAGTGGCACAGCTTCCCAGGCGATACTGGCGATCGCTTCAGCCTTATACACGCTGGTCTCTAGTCCATCAGCTTCGTTGTGCTCTTCCTTTCCCGCAAAGTACAACTCCGTCGGTCTTGCCAGGTAGTCACGCCCAACCCCGCCAAAGTAATGTTCTGAAGCCGCCCCGTTCATGTTCCTTGTCACATCGCTGTTGTAGGTCTCTGTGAATTCTTGGTCATAGGTCGAGGTCTTCTTATCATGAATATGTTGCGTCATGGCTCCTGTGATTTCCTGCCAGCGGTCGCCATGTACGAGCTTAGAGTCCGCACCCGTCGTGTTCGGAAGCCAAGTATCCGATGTGATTGATGAGTTCAGCGGAGCCGAGCCGTGATAATTGGCTGATAGAGATGAGTCGGACGGCCCGAGTTGGGCGCCAGTTTTAAGGTTAGAAACTCCTCCGAATGTCGACATAAAGATTCCTCCTTATCAGTCTTCATCAAAGTGCGGCTATGGGTCGCCCAGCTTCATCCCACCTCTCTCGAAAACTTCTTGCAGCAGAAATGCACCCGGCCGTTGGGCGCATTGAAAATGATGTCGCCAGCGCTCGTCTCCAGCAGCAAGGTCTCGCGCCCGGTCTCGTCTGATTTGTTGATTAGCGCGACACGGATGGACCCGGGAGTCGCCAGAACAATGGACTCTTGGCCTTTCTTGTCCACCATTTGAAGGCGGTTGCCGCTCTTCGTCACAATCCGCTTCACGTCATTGGCTTCGATATCTTCGTTGCCCCAAAAGCCCTGACGCGGCGCCGTGTCCACTCCGTTCCAGAGTGCGCCCAGGATTACAGGGCGTTCCGGATCGCCTTCTTCAAACGCCACGGCGACTTCATCGCCCTTCTCCGGCATAAACATGAATCCGCGGTCGCCTCCAGCATGTGGCGTCAGCATGCGTGCCCAATGGGCCGGGCCACCTTCTTGCCAGAAGTATTGCACCTTGATGCGTCCCATCTTTTTCGGATCGTTGTGCTCCACCACCCGCGCCGGAACTACTCCGATCCACGGCTTGGGCTCGGGCAACACCGGGTCCACGTAGTTCTTCCATGGCGTGCAGGTGAATTCGTTGTGGTAGCCCTTCGGTGTCCAGGTATGAACCACTCTGGTCACTCCGTAGGTTCCTTGCGCGTCCAGCACTCCGGCGATTTCCAGCGTATTTCCCGGCCGGATTTCCCGGTTGCGGCTCGTTCCCTTGCCGCTGACGCTTCCTCCGATGGAGCGGACACTTTCCATCTTTAGTTCTTCCTCATAGTCGTCCAGAGTTACGGCACGCCCACGGTCTTGCAAGTACCCGGGCGGGAGCGTATCTTTCGAGGCTTTCTTCACTGCGTCCACAAGCGGCTCGACCGATCCGAAAAACTCCGGGTCTGTATGCACCTCCGTGTAGGTCTTGCTCATCATGAGGTGCGGATTGTAGTGTGCGCCGTTGAACGAAGGCTGCGCCAGTTTACCCTTCACCGAAAAGCCTAGCAGTCCGTTGTCTCCGCTCTCGCCACGCCAGACAACGCGCGTGCCCGGTTGAAAGCTGTCGAAGATCTCGATGCCTTTGTCGCTTGGGCGCATCCAACATTGGTGATCGTCCACCAATCGCCGAAGGAACTGAAAATCGGATTCGCCCCACTGGACATAGTTCAGTGCACGTCGATCCTTGCACTGCGCCGCACAATCCAGATGGGTGTTGCCCGCTAGCCGCTGCGCAATCGAAGAGAGCGATTTGTCGAGGTAGTAAGCGTGTCGCGGTGTGAGATCCATTTTGTAGGATCTGCTGACTCCGGTCACTCGCGCGCGGTAGCTTCCCTGGAGTTGATACTCGAGTTCTACCGCCAACACGAACCCCTCGAACAGCACTTCCTCTTTGAAGAATTGATCGCAGGAGACAATCTGAAGATCTTGGCCCAGCCAATCTTCCACATTGTAGTTCGCGCCCACACTTGCTGCTGCGTTACCGAGAAGGCGCTGACCCTCGGTGTGGCGACATTCAATCTGGCACCACCAGTGATTGTTTAGCTCTTGTGTGACGCTGACAGAATCAAATGCCGTATCAACAAGCGGCGCACCTGCAACCTTGACGTGGACATATCCGGCGCTCATCCCGCCCCCCTTCCGGTCGGCCACGTGCGGCTGACGAATTCCGGCCGACGCCCGTCCGTCTGTTTGCAAACCTGGAAGACCTGTTAGAGTCGTATTCGAAGCACGACGCCACTTGAACGGACTCCCTCTTGGCGCGGGGTTAGGAGCGATGGCCGTAACCCATGGGGCGCATGTAACCGCACCCTATTGCCGAGAACTCCTGCGGTGTATGCGCTGATTCAAACACAAAAACGAACAACGAGCAATAACAACATGTGTGTTGGCCTGCTCGCATCCGCCTGCAAGTCCCCGTCTCCAGGGTTCATTGGGATTACGCGAAGCCGTAAAGCATGAACCCGTCACCAATGGCGTGAAACCGGCCCCAAATCGTTTTGCGTTCCCTGGTAACCGGCAATCGCCAGGTGGACTTCACCCGCACGATCAAACCCGCAGAGTCGAGGCGCTTCCGCCTCGCCAAAGCTCTGTCCGGGTTTTTGAAATCAACACTGAGCGTTGTTTTCCACGGCTGGGTCGCGGTAGCACAGGGCCGTGTTACAAACCCTCGGTTTGCTTTTGACCCTTAATTCTTCGTTGTTTTCGTACTCGGCGGAGCTTGCTGCTCGAAAGCCTTCTGGGGGATCGAGCTGAGAGGGTTGGCTAATTACAGTTTCTGAGCTTTGGGTTCACCCCAACCAGGCGCTATGATGCGCGGAAAGGCAGGGGTGAGCAATGAGCGAAGAACCGACCAAGTCTGAGCAGAGTAGTGAGGGAGAGGCCGTTTCCCCCTTTGCTTCGCCAAAACTCTATCCGGCCCGGAAAATGCCGACTTCGGTGAATGAGCCTTGGCGATCAGGGGCTTCGCTCGACTTCCCCTGTGTCCTTTGTGGGCGGTGCTGGCGACGCGGCACGCCAGAAACGTGCGGACCCCAGCCGAAATCAACAACTGGATCAACGGAAGAACTTGGGTGAACCTCTAAGCCGCTCGCTCGTAGCGGTGATGAAGGCCTCCGAGCCTCGGAAGAGAGAACTCGCCCCCGATGCATCGAGTGAACTCTCCTCCTTGGCATTTGTTTCTCAAGCCCCAGATGCGTCCGGTCTTTGTAGTAGTAACGGACATACTCGGAGAGCAGGCGTTTCAAATGGGCTTCGTTGAGTGCGATCACGTGATCCAATAGGTCGCGCCGACAGCTCTCCACCCACCGTTCGGCTACTCCATTCTGCCAGGGATTCTCAAAAGAAGTTCGCACTGGAGACAACTTCATCGAGCGTACGGCGATAGGAACTTCGGTGCCATACTTTCCGTCACAGTCAAAGATCAAGAATCTCGGAGTCGACGCGTAGGGGAATGCTTCGCGCAACTGCTGCACAATCCACGCGCCCGCGGGCTGCCGTGTGACGTTGAAGTGCAGAATGCGGCGGCGATCGTGGCCAATAACGAAAAAACAGTAGAGAACACCAAAGCTGATCGTTGGCACCGTGAAGAAGGCTCTCGCTGCAATCGCTTCCCGACGGTTTCGCAGGAAGGCGAGCCAGCGCTTGGCAGGCTCAGGGTCCCTCGGCGCTCGCTTCATCCGCAATAGTTGCCCTCTGCATCAAATTTCAAGCTCTCCTGCTCGTAGTACCCGCAGATCAGGCAGGTCGTCCGTTGACTGCCCCAGCAATCAGCTTCGAATTCGGCTTGGTTGCCGCACTGCGGGCAACAGGTTCGTTCCTGAACATAAGCCATGTTGAGCTCCTTCGTATACCCCTACTCGGCGCCGCGTGGCAACCTTCCTATGTGCGTCCGATATTGCGAAAAAGAGCCCAACTGACGATTCGCGGAGTCCACCTTCCCTAAGACTTCCTAAGAAATCTGGATGAAATCCCAAGCAGCAGATTCCCCATTGACGATGGAAAAATCGTTTTCGGGTGTTTTGCCTATTGAAATGACTAGGGTTAGAATTTACCATCAACGCTGAGAATTTCTTAGGCAGCTGGGATGGAATCCCACCCTCTCCGCCAGAATTCTCGCCGCTCTGCTACACTTTCCGTGTCCGCTCCGGGGTAGTGCAATCGGTAGCACACCAGACTTTGGATCTGGTTATCCTGGTTCGAGTCCAGGCCCCGGAGCCAACCCCACCAGGTCTTTCGGCTCGCTTCGTCCGTCAGGATTTCGCCTGCGGCCTCTCGTCCAGCAATCTGATCTTGCATTGTGCGTCTGCGCCGCAAGCGGCCGCAATTCTGCTATTCTCAGCACGTGCTGAATCGCTCCCGACTCGTCGCAGTTCTGATCGTCGCGCTCTGCGCCTTCGGCGCCTCGCTCGACGCAGTCTCCGTCTCTCGAGCGCAGCCGGGCGAGCCACAGTCGCAGCCACCGCAAGCGCCCGCCCCGAGGGCTACCGAGGCAGCGCCGATGGTGAAGCCGCAAGCACAATTGGGCCCATTCTCTCCGGTGAGCCCGGTTCCAAGTCCAAGCCCCTTTTTCGGGGAAAACGCTCCGCCGCCCTTGATCGTTCTGGACCCCGCCCACGGCGGCACTGACACTGGCGCGCACAGCTCGAACGGCATCAATGAGAGCGACATCGTGCTCGAGTACGCGCGGCTGATGCGCGTTGCGCTCGAGGCGGAGGGCCTGCGCGTCATCCTCACGCGCGAGGGCGACGAGAATCCCTCGTTCGACGAGCGCGCCGCCCTGGCCAACGCCCCGCGACGGGCCATCTTCGTCTCGCTTCACGTTTCGACGACCGGCACTCCCGGCACCGCGCGCGCCTATTCCCTTCCCGCTCCTCCCGCTCTCCCATCATTCCCGGTTCCTGCGTTGAATCTGCCTCCGCCCGTCGCTCAGCCGAACCCGCATCCCGGCTTGCGCGATTGGAATCACGCACAGGAGCCGTATCTCGATTTGAGTCGCAGGCTCGCCGAACTCGTGCAGATCCAGCTTTCGCAACGGTTCCGCGGTTCGCCGGACACGCCCACGGCCGTCGCCATTCGCCAGTTGCGCACCATTGCCGCGCCCGCGATTGCCGTTGAAGTCTCCTGCGTGTCCGTTCCGAATCGCGGCCAGCTTGAAGACATGAGCTCACCGCTCGCGCAAGCCGTGGCCAAAGCTGTTGTGGATTTCTTGTCGGCAAGCGCAGGGGCATCGCCCGGAGCCTCCCAATGAAGATGACGTTCGTCTGGCGACGCTGGCTCGTTGCCGCTTCCATTCTCGCCGTGCTCGTGGTGATTGGCGTCTTCATGTTCTTCGGTTTGCGGCAGCGCGTTTCGCGTCTCGGCCAGGAAGAGCGAAACGCTGAACAGTCGGAGCGCGCGGTATCGCGGGTTGCGATCACGACCCCGACCGACGAAAAAATCCAGGCGCGCATGTTCTGGCTTTCCGCCACGACGCACGACACGCTCGAACCGGTAGACATCGAACTGCCGCTCTCGGCCGACCCGGCCATCCGCGCGAAGCAGTTGATCCAGGCCCTAATCGCGCAAGTCCCGGATCC
Source organism: Candidatus Methylomirabilota bacterium (assembly GCA_035626055.1). Lineage (GTDB taxonomy): Bacteria > Acidobacteriota > Terriglobia > Acidiferrales > UBA7541 > DASPOJ01. The sequence goes on from DASPOJ010000200.1 coordinate 30,593, forward strand.
CGCGCGACGCACGCTGCCCGCCGACGCGAGCTTGCTGCAGCTTTATCTCTTGACCGACGGCACCGCCGTCGCCGATTTCTCCGATGCGCTCGCGACGGAAACTCCCTCGGGAATCCTCAGCGAGCAGTTGGCGGTGAATTCGATCGTCAACACGCTCGCCGCAAACGTCGCTTCCATCCGCCGGCTGAAAATTCTTATTCACGGCCAGGAAGTCGAGACGCTCGCGGGGCACGTGGATTTGACGGGCTTCTTCACGGTTTCGGCGGCTCTTTCCGCGCCGGCCGGTTTGCCGGTCCTGCCGACCAGCCCAACCCGGCTGCCGCCAACAACACCCGGCGGGGTCAGAATTCTGAAGCACGAGTCCGCGCCGCCCACGCCGCCCGCTCCCAGCGCATCAGCGCCCAATCCCGCGCAGCCGGCGCCAAAGAGCAAATGAATGTGAATGGCCGTGTCCGCACGTCTACGCGAGTTGACACCGCCACACGCACCGGTCAAACTGATCCAAGGATTTTCGGCTTTTCCCCACTGGAGGAGTGTTGCGCACTGACGGACGCACCCCCGACCAAATGCGCCCGGTCAAGTTCACGCCGGACTTCATCCCCACGGCCGAAGGCAGCGTGCTGATCGAAATCGGCCGGACGCGCGTGATCTGTACTGCCACCGTGGACGACGGCGTTCCGCAATTCCTGAAGGGCTCGGGTAAAGGCTGGGTCACCGGCGAATATGGCATGTTGCCCCGCGCCACGGAGACGCGCACGGCCCGCGAATCCGCACGTGGCCGCCAGTCCGGCCGCACGCTGGAAATTCAGCGGCTCATCGGCCGATCGTTGCGCGCCATCACGGACCAGGAGAAACTGGGCGAGCGCACCGTCTGGCTCGATTGCGACGTCATCGAGGCCGATGGCGGCACGCGCACGGCTTCGATCACAGGTGCTTTCGTCGCCCTGGCGCTTGCCATGAAGCGCATGGTCGCCGCGGGCATTCTGAAGGCAGTTCCACTCCACGATTCCATCGCCGCGACGAGCGTCGGCATCATCGACGGCACCCCGCTCCTCGACCTCGCCTATGACGAAGATTCGCGCGCCGAAGTGGACATGAACGTCGTCATGACGGGCTCCGGCCGCTTCGCCGAGATCCAGGCCACGGCCGAAGGCGAGCCGTTCGGCGGCGATCAGTTGCACGATCTGCTCGCGCTTGCAGCTGCCGGAATCCGCCGCCTGACGGAAGAGCAAAACTCGTTGCTCCAGATGAATTTCCGTGCCCGCCCACGCTGAGCCTCAGATTCGGTTACTCCTCGCCACGTCCAATCCCGGCAAGCGCGACGAATATCGCGCCATGGCGGAAAGAAAGTCCGTCCAGATCGATCTCCTTCCCGATTTCTCCTCTCTTCCGACGTTCGATGAGTCCGCCCCCACCTTCTCAGAAAATGCCGCCGGCAAAGCGCTTCACTACAGCCGCCTCACGGACGAAAAAGTCCTGGCCGACGACTCCGGTCTCGTCGTCCCCGCGCTCGGCGGCGCGCCGGGTGTGCATTCTTCGCGTTACGCGGGCACTGGCGCCTCCGACGCCGATCGCGTCCACAAACTGCTCGGCGAGATGCACGGCAAGAAAGGTGAGGACCGCAAAGCTCATTTCGTGTGCGTCATCGCAGTCGCTCAGCGCGGCCTTGCGCTCTCAGTCGTTTCCGCCTTCGCCGAAGGCGTCCTGCTGGAAGAGCCGCGCGGCACTGGCGGCTTCGGTTACGATCCGATTTTTTACTTTCCGGCCCTGGGTAAGACGTTCGCCGAATTGTCCCGCCAAGAAAAAAATCGCCATAGCCATCGCGGCATCGCCTTCCAGCGCCTCCTCGCTTCGCTCCTCCCTTAACGTTCACCCGCCTGCTGCCCGGCAGCCAGGGCAAAATGTAAATGATAGTCATTCTGAACGGAGCGATTTGCACGGCGGCTTGTGCCGCGCAGCGGAGTGCCTGCCCGGCGTGGCGGGAAGAATCTAGCGCCTGCCTGCCGGCAGGCAGGGTTACGCGCGGCCGTCGAGGCGCACCCCACTGGCTGCCTGCGAAAAATCAAGATCGGTGTCCCCTCCCTCTCCCGCCCTCATGCTAAAGTGTTGCCTTCACACCGCTATGGATTCTCAAATTAGACTCCGCACCGGAAAAGCGCCCAGCGGCGCATCGTGGCTTGCGCTTTCAGTCTTTCTCCTTCCACTTTTCGCACTAGCCCAAAGTCCGGCATCACGCCCGGCCGCTGCGCAAACCAGCGCGGAGAAACTCGCCTCGCTCAATCTCGACGTCGCACGCGCGAACCCGCTCGCTCTCCACGCGTTCCTCGTCCGCATGCCCAAGGGCGCAGACTTGCACGTTCACCTCACCGGCGCCGTCTACGCCGAAACCTTCATTCGCGACGCGATCGAGGACCACTTGTGCGTGGACACGCGGACATTCGCATTCCAGAAGCCGCAGGCCGCTCCGGCCGCTGGCGCATCCGAACCCACCTGCGCCGCGGGCGATGTTCCCGTCTCGAAGAGTCTTCACGATCCGGATCTTTACAACGGGATGGTAGACGCGTTCTCCATGCGGTCGTTTGTTCCGACGGCGGGCGTCAGCGCCCACGATCATTTCTTTGACGCGTTTGCGAAATTCGGCGGGACGGATCGCAGTCATCTCGGTGAATGGCTCGATGAAGTCGCCGCGCGCGCCGCCGCACAGAACGAGCAGTATCTCGAGCTGATGTACACGCCGCCTTACCCGCACGCCAGCGCCCTCGCCGGTCAAGTGCCTTGGAGCGACGACTTTGAGCAGCTTCGGAAATCGCTGCTCGAGGGCGGAATCCGCGAAGATGTCGCCATCTCGCGTGAAACTCTGGATCAAGGTGAGGCCCAGCGCCGCCAGATCGAAAAATGCGGCCAGCCCGACGCATCCCCGGCCTGCAACGTCGAAATCCGCTTCTTGTACCAGGTGCTGCGAGAAGCGCCAAAGGAACGCGTCTTCGCCCAGACTCTTCTTGGATTTGAAGTCGCCTCTGCGGATCCACTCGTGGTGGGCATCAACTACGTTCAGCCGGAAGACGGCCAAATCTCCATGTCCGACTACGGATTGCACATGCGCATCGTCGGCTTCTTCCATTCGGACTATCCGGCGGTGCACATCAGCTTGCACGCTGGCGAACTCGCTCCCGGACTCGTGCCGCCCCAGGGCCTGTGCTGCCACGTGCGTCTGGCTGTCGAGCAGGCCCACGCCGAGCGCATCGGCCATGGCGTGGACGTGATGTACGAGGATCGCCAGCACGATCTGCTGAAAGAGATGGCCAAACTCCACGTCATGGTGGAAATCAATCTCAGCAGCAATGACGCGATTCTCGGCGTATCCGGCAAAGACCACCCCTTCCCCATTTACCGCCAATTCGGCGTGCCCGTCGCGCTCTCCACGGACGACGAGGGCGTCTCACGCATCGATCTAACACACGAATATGTGCGCGCTGTCGAGACGTACGGCCTGCATTATGCGGATCTGAAGCAGATGGTTCGCACCAGCCTCGAACACAGCTTTTTGCCCGGCAATAGCCTTTGGCAAAATGAGGATTCGTTCACGCAGCCAGTCCCATCGTGCGCGCACGAGAAATTGGGCGCGGATAAACCTTCGGCCCCCTGCGCCGCATTCCTGAAGTCGAGCGAAAAAGCATCTCAGCAGTGGGAACTAGAACGCCGTTTCGACGCCTTCGAGTTCTCGTTCTAGCTAGTACGCCTGCGCCCACGCTCCGAAGAGCTCCGGAACGATCTCCTGGACGCGCCCGCTCAGAAGTTCGTCGCCTCCATCTCAGTCTCCTGATTGGCCAGTCGGCCGCCCGCTTGACTGCGGCAATCACCGGTTGCAGACGACTGGATGCGAAACGCAATTTGGTTCACTTGAAGAGGTCCGGGGGGTGTATAAATGCTCCCGGCCTTTGACCCCAAATACGCATCTCCGGCTAGTGATAGCAACGGCAGTAATCGCAACCAGCGGACTTTCGTTCACGACGACCGCGTGCGAATCCGCCAAATTCGAGAAGAGAAAGGCGAAGCTAAAATGAAGCTGAAGCTCACAGGTTTGTTCCTGCTCGTCTTCGCGGCGACGTGCAGCGCACAAACTACGACTGGAACAACACCCCAGAATCCCCCGGCGCCCCCGTCTTACAAAGCGGGCGGAACGCCGATCGTGATCCCCTCGCCCACGACTGATATGGTCGAAGTCGGTGACGAAGCCCGCGGAGTGATGGAAGTGGCTGTCCCTGATTCCAATCGCTTGATCGCCGCGTATCTGCTCCCCCAGGATCTGCCGCTTCTCACGAAGGGCTCGGAGAGTCCCGAGCTTACCAAATATGCGCTGGTGGAGGTGCCGCGGAACGGCGAGTATTCGGACGTGGAAGCCAGTGATTTCAAGGAGATAATGGACGGCGCATCGCAAGAGATCGGAGCGATCCTGAGTTCGTCCTTTTCTGAGACCGAAGATGAATTTAACCGCCGCTTGAAAGACCTCAACGTGAATGCGACTGTCAGCCTAGGAAAGCCTGTCCAACTTGGGGCCCTGTTCGCCAAGACGGATGCCTTTGGCTTCGGCTTGATCACTCAGGTTACGGTGGGCACATCTTCCTCCAACATGGCCATGGCGGCTGCAATTATTCGCGTGAGGAAGCGGGTCATCTTTGCCTATCTCTATGCCGAATACAAGAACGATGACACCGTGAAATGGCTGCGCAAAAGTTCGGAGGACTGGGCGGACGCGATCCTCAAAGCGAATCAGTAGCATCCATCAATGGCCTTAGCCGCGTAGGGACGACACAAGCCGCGAAACGCGTGTGCTATAGTCCGAAAACGAGATGAAGAAGAAAAAAACAAAACAATCCCGCGCCGCAAAACCGAGGCCTCACGCCGCGAAAGCAGCCGCCCAGAGGGTGCCGCGAACCGCCGGGGCGACGCCCGCGCGCGTCCACAAGATCCTCGCGAAGCTCGACGAGGCCTATCCGGCCGCGACCTGCGCGCTGACGCACGACAATCCATTCCAGTTACTTATCTCGACGATTCTCTCCGCGCAGTGCACCGATGAGCGCGTCAATCAAGTCACGCAAACGCTCTTTCCGAAATATCCCACGCCGCAGCATTTCGCGTATGCGACTCCCGGCGAGCTCGAGCAGGACATCCGCCCCACCGGCTTTTTCCGCAACAAAGCAAAATCCATCATCGGCGCGAGCAGAAAAATTGTCGAAGAGTTCGGCGGCGAGGTCCCCCGCACGATGGAGCAAGTCCTCACGCTCCCCGGCGTCGCGCGCAAGACGGCCAACGTCGTGCTCGGCACGGCCTTCGGCATCGCATCGGGCGTCGTCGTGGATACGCACGTGCAGCGTCTTTCGGGCCGCCTCGATCTTTCGCGCAGCAGCGATCCCAAGAAAATCGAACAAGACTTGATGCAGGTGGTTCCGCAGGACCGCTGGATTCTTTTTTCGCACCAACTTATTTGGCACGGCCGGAAGGTTTGCCAGGCGAGGAAGCCCCGCTGTATCGAATGCAATCTCGAAAGACTCTGCTACTCGAAAGAAAAGACCATCTGATTCTGTTTCCCGGACAGAGCGATAGGAGGAATCAGCGGCTGAGCGCGCCTTCCGGTTCAAGGCGCTCACGGTCTTGCGCGGAGTAAAGGACCGTCCTGCGCGGATCCAAGAGGAGGAATCAAAGCGCGGCGATGAAGAATGTCGCAGCGTTGTAAGGCGGCGAGATGTTCCAGCTCGGATGCGCGCGGCCGATTCCTCTACCCAGGCAGACGAGGAATTCACCCACTCGCGGCTGCACACGAGAAGTGGCAGCGGCGTCGCGGCAGGGCTCGCCGGGAATTGCAAGCTGGTCGTTGTCACGTGGGGTTCCGGCCCAGAATGAACGCGCGATGATTGATGGTTTCCCAAGGGCCGCCAGAATTGCTCAGAACGCCAAAAGGACGGGGATGAGGGGCTTTCCAGTATAATTGCAGAGCGGTCGAAAGCGAACGACACGTTATGGAACTTCACGGCGGAAATATTATAGGAGCGAGCGTGAGCGCGGAAGGAACCGCGACGTTTCGCGCGACGGACCCAAACACGGGAAGCGCGCTCGAACCGAATTTTCATATTGCGACAGAAGGTGAAATCTCGCGAGCACTGGAGCTTGCAGAACAAAGCTTTCCCAGTTACCGGAGCCAAGACCCAGAAAAAATCGCAATGTTTCTGGAAGCGATCGCAGCGGGCCTGGAAGGCCTGGGCGCGGAACTAATCGCACGTGTGCACTCAGAAACTGGGCTGCCGGAGGCGCGCCTCGCGGCCGAACGCGCCCGCACGACCGGCCAACTGCGGATGTTCGCGGCGCTGGCTCGCGAAGGTTCGTGGGTGGACGCTCGGATCGATCGCGGCGATGCGTCGCGCGCGCCGGCGCCGAAGCCGGATTTGCGGCGAATGCTTGTCCCAATCGGGCCGGTGGTGGTTTTCAGCGCGAGCAATTTCCCTCTCGCGTTTTCGATTTGCGGCGGCGACACAGCTTCCGCGCTCGCGACGGGCAATCCCGTCGTAACGAAGGCCCATCGCGGCCATCCGGGGAGTTCGGAACTGATGGCGCGGGCCGTGCAGGAAGCGGCGCGAACTTGCGGAATGCCACAAGGCGTTTTTTCCATGGTGCAAGGGACATCCACATCGGGAATTGCGCTCGTGCGGCATCCACTGGCGCGGGCGGTGGGGTTCACGGGGTCGCAGGAAGGCGGACGCGCGCTCTTCGACGCGGCAGCGGCTAGGCCCACGCCAATTCCCGTCTTCGCCGAGATGGGCAGTCTCAACCCGTTCTTCGTGCTTCCGGGAGCATTGAAGATTCGCGGGACTGAAATCGCGCAGAGTCTGGCGAAGTCGGCTACGCTCGGCGTGGGCCAATTCTGTACGAAGCCGGGGCTCGCGCTGGGGTTGCACGGCGCGGAACTCGACGGCTTCGTCTCCGCGCTGGGCGCGGCGTTTACGGCCACGCCCTCGGGGACAATGCTGCACATGGGCATTGCGGAGCGGTACCGTAGCGGCCTGGCCGGACGCCGCGCCATGCCGAATTTGCGCGTGGCGGGCGAAAGCGTGAATCCGGGCGCTGCCGCCGCGAGCGGCCCCGCGGCCGTTTTCACGACCGACGCGAAGACATTCTTGAGCAACATGAAACTTCACGAAGAATTATTCGGGCCGGCGACGCTTGTCGTCGCGAGCGATTCGCGCGAACGGCTGGAAGAGATCGCGCGCACACTCGAAGGGCAGCTCACCGTGACGATCCATGCGACGCCGGAGGACGTCAAGGAATTCACCGGCCTCATTGATATCTTGCGCGAGAAGGCGGGGCGGCTCGTGTTCGGCGGCGTGCCGACGGGCGTCGAAGTCGGCAACGCCATGCAGCACGGCGGGCCGTATCCGGCTACGACCGATTCGCGATTCACGTCGGTAGGAACGGCGGCGATTCTTCGCTTTGTGCGGCCCGTGTGCTATCAGGATTTTCCCGCGGCGTGGCTGCCGCCGGAATTGCAGGACGCAAATCCACGGGGCATCTGGAGGTTGATTGACGGCAAATGGACGCGCGACGCCGTGAGCGCGGCGCAGCCCACGGGCGCGTGACGCGGGCGCGGAACCTTTGCTGCCTTTGCGTACGGAAAAAGCCGCTTCGAAAACATTCCGGTTTCGGCACGACTGAACAGTTTTCGGAAAAAGCGGGTGAAGAGTCATTCTGATCCTGCCCGCCCTGCCTGCCGACATACAGACGGCAGGCAACGTGCCTCGGGATGACAACGTCTCGAGTTCTTCCGCAGACTGTGAATTCGCGCCGTGGAACGATGGGAGATTCCCGCAACTGATGAGAAGCAGGCTGAGGATGTTTCTTGCGGCTACCGTGTGGGCAATGATCCTGGTGCCCGCGGCCGCATTTGCGGGGCCCCCGTTCCAGACGGACGATCCCGAGCCGGTTGATTTCCGCCATTACGAACTCTACGTGTTCGGCAATTCCGATGGCACTGGAGTGGCCACGGCCACGTCCGCCCCCGCAGTGGAATTCAATTGGGGCGTTGTGCCGAACGTTCAGCTCCACTTCGTGATTCCGCTGGCGGGCTCGTTTCCATCAAACAATCCGAATTTTCTGCCTGCCGGGTCGGGACCCACCGCCTTCGGCCTGGGCGACATCGAGACCGGCGTCAAATTCCGATTCATCAAAGAAACCAAGCATCGGCCGATGGTCGGCACGTTCACGATGTTTGAAATTCCGTCCGGAAATGCGGCGAAAGGACTAGGCGTTGGAAAAGGCTGGGCGAAGCTGCCTGTGTGGGTGCAGAAAAGTTTTGGGCCATGGACGACGTACGGCGGAGCGGGAGAAACGATCGTCCCCGCGACGGGTTACCGTGATTTCACGTATGGCGGCTGGCTGCTGCAACGCGACATCGGGAAGAAATTGACGTTCGGCGCGGAGGTTTTTTCCCACGGCGCGGAAGGCGTGGCGACGGCGCAGACAGGCTCTGCGACGCTGCTGGATGCGGGCGGCTACTATTACTTCCGGAATCCCGGCTTTCAATTGCTGTTCTGCTACGGCCACTCGATCGCGGGGCAGGCGGAGAATTACGCCTATCTCGGGTTCTATTGGACCTGGGGAAACAATTCGTCGCCGACAGCTTTCCTGAACTTGGCGCAGCACTTCTGAAACCGGCTAGTGGGGTGCGCTCTGATCCGGGCGGCTTCAGCGGCTACCACCTCAACGACACAGGGGGATACGATGTACCTAGACTTCCCTATGCGGGTCCATGAGCAGGTGTCGAATACACTAAGAGCGAAAAAACGTTTGCGCGTGGATGTCCGGCACCGAAATGAGCAATTCATACGATTGCGCGAACGCAGTGAGTGGCGCACGCGCGTGTGAATAGGGGCGCTACAGACTCTCAAAGCGAGCTAGAACAGAGACTCAACTGAGTCGAGGCGTAGCGCAGCCCGGTAGCGCGCCTGCCTTGTGCGCCCGCCGACCGACCCCAACAGCTCCATTTGCTACTTTTGCTTCTCGGTGTTTTCAGCAATCTGGGGAATCAGCTTTTCGCTCAAAGCTAGCCCAAACGGTCAAAACAGATCGGTGCTTTCTTGAACACTCCCGACTAGGGACGTTCCAGTGCAGATGATTCCAGCAACGTCACAACTTCTTCGGCGAGGAAGTTGGGCAGAGCTGCAACCTTTCCACGCGCACTAAAATACGCGCTGCGAACTTCGGAGACTTGAACACTTCGGCAGAAATCACGAAAGTCGAGAACCGATAAGAAATGAAGATTGGCCGTGCGATACCAGGGTTGCGGCAAGGATCTGGTCACGGGAGTTCGCCCACGAAAGAGGATTTGCAGCCGGACTCGGTAGTGCGCAAAGTTTGTATAGGCAATAATCACCCGGCGTCCGACACGAAAAGATTCCCGAACGATGTCCGCGGGCGCAATCAACTCTTGAAACGTTCCTAACAACAGAACGTAGTCGAACGCCTGCTGGCCGTATTGGTCCAGACCTTCAGCAATGTCCCCCTGATGCACCACCAGTCCCCTCTGGATGCAACGGGCTACCGAGTCGGGATTTTTCTCCACGCCTTCGGCAATCACATGCTTTGTCCGAACGAGCCGTTGC
>DASPOJ010000201.1:0-9668 GCA_035626055.1 Candidatus Methylomirabilota bacterium
GCACGTATTCGCGGCAATATTCTCATGGCGCTCTCCAACAAGCACGGCGCGCTGGTGCTCAGCACGGGAAACAAGTCCGAAATGGCGGTAGGGTACTGCACCCTCTACGGCGACATGGCCGGGGGACTGGCCGTGATTTCCGATGTGCCGAAGAGCATGGTCTACGCAATCGCCGAAGTCATTAATCGACGAAACGAAATCATTCCACGGTTGACGATCGACAAAGCCCCGTCTGCTGAACTTCGTCCTAATCAAAAGGATAGCGACTCCCTTCCGCCCTACGATGTTCTCGATCGCATCCTGAAAGCTTATATCGAGGAGCTACAGACGCCTGAGCAGATTGCCAGCCACTGCGGATTTGAGTTGGACCTGGTTCGATCCATTGCCCGTAAAGTGGATCGCAACGAATATAAGCGGAAGCAGGCGCCCCTTGGACTCAAGATAACCTCCCGCGCCTTTGGTTTTGGCCGGCCATTTCCCATTGCACAGAAGTTCGATCCCTAGGAGGAGTCTCCGTGCGAATTGTGCCCAGGATTGTCGTTGCCCTGTATGCAAGCGTCGTGCTCGGTTTCGCCCAGGCCCCTGCGCCGAAGCCGACGCAACCGGCGTCGAACTCCGCGCCATCGCCTGAAATAGTGGCTCTGCAAAAGAAGATCGAGGCTTTCTTGCGACGTGCCTATGCCTGGGGGCCGGAATACAAGATTGAAATTGGACCGCTGAATGAGAGCGGAATTGCCGACCTTTATGCCGTGAATGTGAAGCTCGACTACGCGGGACAGACCGATTCTACCGTGCTTTACGTGAGCAAGGATGGACGCTACATGGTTCGCGGGCCACTCCAGGATATGTCGATCGATCCCAACGCGGAGACGAGGAATGCCATCCACATCGGAGACTCACCTGCCAAGGGGCCCGCTGACGCGCCCATCATGATGGTGGAATATGCCGACTACGAATGCCCCGCCTGCAGACAATTCAATCTGCTCTTACCCGATATTCTGAACAAGAATCCGCAGGTGCGGCTGGTCTTTAAGGACTACCCTTTGGCCGACATTCATCCTTGGGCAATGACGGCGGCCACTGCAGCGCGTTGTGTTCATCAGTTGAGTCCGGGGGCATATTGGAAGTTTCATGACTCCATCTTCGACAGCCAGGATCTAATCTCACCCTCGAATGCATGGGATAAGCTACTCGATTTGGCCTCGCAAATTGGAGTAAGCACCGACTCCCTGAAGGCCTGCATGGTGGACCCCGCGACTACCAAAGCCATCGAGGACGAAGTGCAACAAGACGAAATCCTCGACCTCACGAGCACGCCCACGATCTTCGTAAATGGACGCAGAGTCGTGGGTCCCAACGCACAACTCCTACAACAGTACATCGATTACGAGCTTTCCCACCGTCCCACCGCCTCCCCCAAAGCACCTCCCAACCCCGCCCCTACAAGCCACTAGGACTCGGCTCCCGGACTGCCCGTAACTCTGACGGGAGCAGGGAAGGGGCTGCAGGCTCGTTCGGCCACGCCGAACCCTAGCATATGGACAACGTCTCCCTGGACTGACCCCACAAATGAGCAGGTTCGGTTGCTACACTATGCAGGGAAAGGATCTGCGTTGAGGAAGAGAAGAATCAATTAGTACCCGGAGGCGTTCCGCCAAATGGCTGTGGCGCGAACGCAGTGATTCTGGATGCCTCTTCGCGCAAAGTCGTCGGGCTGGAAGCCGGATCGAACTTTGGCGAGCCGTCTAGCATCCGAGGTCCTCGAACTGACTATTGAGGTGCCCCGACCTCTCGCTGGGTTATCCATCATTCGCCTCGGGCCATACCGTACACTTCGCCAGAATACGCAGTCGTCTTGAGAAGACAGGAGATGGTTTCCAGCATGAGCTGGCCGGCGAACCCGCGCGGCAACGCCAGTTGCGAGAGTTTCATCAAGACGCTGAAGTGGGATGAAACCTCGGGGAACGAGTGCGAGACCCTGGAGCACCCGCGCGACCACATCAAGCAGTTCATCCAGCGACATCTCAATCAGAAGCGGTTGTCCTCTACGCTGGGTTAACGTTCGCAGTAAGAATTCGAACAGAGCGCCAGGCAGGGAAGTGAGCCAGCGACCCTCAACCTTACCGCCACGTCTTTTCCGAAATCGTCGCATAGTGTTTCAACCGAGTTGCTCGGAGAAGGCACTCAAACGCCTCCCCTTGCCCAGACCCCACCCCTCCTTGGGGAATCACCGGGATGATCCTCCTCCACCGAGTCGTGTCGTCCGGCGTTGCAACGCCCAATTGTCTCAGCTGAAGCGCTCAAAGAAGAAGCAAACGACGAGATGGGAAAGAAGAACTGTCTAACTGGAGAGGTTCACCACGCCCTTAAGACCGCCATCCTCGGCCCCCTCAACCACAAAGGCCTTCGCCTCCAACCGTAGTAGTCCACCCCCGCACGTCATGTAAGCCAGGTAGTGCATCTCCCCCGCAATTTAACGCTACATAATATATCTTAGCGGACGATAAAAAGCAAGGGGAATGTTTGCGTTGAGGCAAGGCAGCGGTTGGAGCGAGGCGATGAAAGACCGGGTGCAGTTGGGCGTGGGCGCGAGGCCATAATAAGCACCTGCCTGGCACTAGTTACTAGAGCGTATTGCATAACCGAGCTAACTCATTGATTCTAAAGGGTCGAAGTGGTTTATGAAACAGCTTCTAGTGTTCTGAATCATTGATTTCTTACATATTTTTCGTGCCATGTTCAGCGGGAGTGCGGGACTCGAAGCGGCCGATGCTGTTGAGAATCGCAGCGGCACTCTTGGTCCACACAAAGGGGTTGGGCTGCTCGTTGTGAACGGCGATAAACTCAAAGATGGCGGATTCCAGTTCACGCACGCTGTAGTGCGAACCTCGTTCGATCTGGCGTTGTGATAGTCAGGCGAACCAGCGTGCCACCTGATTTATCCACGAACTGTGCGTGGGAGTGAAGTGTAGCTTGTAGCGAGGATGCCGCAGAAACCACGCCCGAATTTCCTTAGTCTTATGGGTAGCATAGTTATCCAACACCAGATGGACCGTAAGATCGGCAGGAACGGCACGATCAATCTGGCCCAAGAACTTGCCGAACTCGATGGCGCGGTGGCGTGGCCAGCACTTGCCGATCACCACCCCCGTGGTGATGTCCAACGCAGCGAAGAGGCTGCTGGCGCCATGGCGTTTGTACTCGATAGTTCGACGCTGCCCCTGGCCGGGCGGCATCGGAAGGATCGGCTGACTATGGCTCAGCGCCTGAATCTGACTCTTCTCCTCCACGCATAACACCATCGCGTGATGAGGAGGGTTCATGTACAAGCCGACGATGTCGCGCACCTTTTCGACCAAGAGCGGATCGTTGGATAGCTGAAACGTCTCGCTGCGATGAGGACGCAACCCGAACGCTCGCCAGATGCGGCTAACCGTCGATTGGCTCAACCCGGTCCGCGCTGCTAACGCTCGCCTGCTCCAATGCGTTGCCCCTTTGGGAGCCTCTTCAAGGGTGAGGCGTACTGCTCGCTCGACACGGTCATCGCCGATCTGCCGTGGGGCTCCCGGCCGCAGCTCATCCCCTAAAGCGGCAACTCCGCCGGTGATAAAACGATTCCGCCACATCCCTACGGTGAAGCCCGTGGTATGCAGCTTGGCGGCTACGACAGCGTTGTTCTGTCCGCGGGCACACTCCAGAATGACGCGAGGGCGAAAGACCAAAGACCGAGGATCGCGAACTCCGCGGTTGCTGCAGCAGACGTCGCAAAGACATCTTCTGCTCTGGATTCACAACGAGTTCTCGCTTCTTAGGACGTCCTCGTGGATTGGGCATGACCCACGATCAACGTCAACTTCTACTTATGCAAGCTATTTATGACTCAGGAGATTCGTTGTGCCGAAAAAACCGAACGCTTTGACGCTCGCGATTTGTGTCGCCCATCCGGAGCCTGGGCCTGGACCTGTTCCATTGTTGCGCTTGAAATATTAAATGCTTTGTTTAGAATATCTAAAGCATACTCCGGGCGGCAGAGCGGACGGTCCTGCGGTCGGGCGGCCGCAGTCCACGCGTCGCAACCTCGGAATGGAACGGGGGAGACGACCCAGTTGGATCTACACCAGCTCGAAATATTTCTCGCGGTCATGGACGCGTCCGGGGTCACGCGAGCCGCCGAGAAGATCCAGCTTACTCCCGGCGCGGTAAGCATCCAGATTCAGCGGCTTTCGGCGGAGCTCCATGCGCAACTTTTTGTCCGCAACGGGCGGGAATTGAAGCCGACGCCCGCGGCCCTGCGCCTCAGCGAACACGCGCGGCGCGTCCTCAAACAGGTGCGCGACATCCAGCAGGACTTCGAGGACGATCCGCGCGCCGATACGCGGCCCTTTCATTTCGCTACGGGAGTCACGACGCTGGTCTATCGTCTCGGAGGTCCGCTGCGCAAGCTGCGGCAGGAATTTCCGCAGTGTGATTTTCACGTGTCGGTCGGGCCCACCGAGGAAATCGTGTCCGGATTGCTCGACCGGCGCCTGGATCTCGGCCTCATTTCCCTTCCCGTGGCCGAAGAGCACCTGGAAATCACGCCCCTTTTCGACGAGGAGCTCTTCCTGCTCACCCCTTCCACGACTTTGGTCCGCGGCGGCCCGATCACGTCCGTCTCGCCGGCGGATTTGGAGGGCGTGCCGTTTCTGCTCTATCCGAAACGAAGCAATATGCGCGTGAAGATCGACCGGTTTCTAAAGGACTTGGGGATCACGCCGCGCGTGATGATGGAAGCGGACGATACCGAAGCCATCAAGCGACTGGTGGAATGCGGATTCGGCTATTCGATTCTTCCCGAGCAGGCGCTGCGAGGCCGGGCGAGGTTTTTCCGGATACACCGAATTGGCCAGAAGCGATTGATCCGGAAGCAGGCGCTGGCCTCGGTGCGCTCTGATTACCCGCGCAAGCTGACGACGTCCATCGCGAATTTCCTCGCGACCGCCATGCGCAAGCAGTAATGTCTTCCGAAATGCATTGGGGTCGTTCACGATTCCGAGTTCCCTCTGCCCTCAAAGTGACGATGAATTCCTTCGTGCTCGCTGCCGAGTCCGGGCCGTGACGATTCGGGCGCGCAGCCGCGTGCGCCGACAGTTTCCCGCAAATGGTGTTACGATGCGCTCATGCGAAGAAAAGCTTACAACTCGCAAAAGAAGTTCAACGCGGCTTTTTCAAAGGTCATGCATGCAAAGCCGGTGCCGCGCACTTCGGTGAAGGCCACCGGCAGGCGCGCGCCGCGGCGGCCGACGCTCCCGAGGCCGTGAATGCATCGCAGGGCAACCGTTTGTGCCCTTCTCCTTTAAGGCGAAGCCTGCCGCTTGCCTGCCGGCAGGCAGGACATGTAGGTCTGCCTCGGCTCACTCTTCGCTCTTCCCAAGCGCGGGAAACCGCTAGATTGGCGCTCGATCTGATTTGTAAGGGGCGCAAAAGCGGCGTAGGATGCGCGTAAGAAGCGCCCCCGACCGGACATTCCGGCTGAGTGAATTCCTTTGGGAGGAGCTCATGTCGCAACTCACATCCTACTTAGCCAAGCTGATAGGGCTCTATTGCATACTCGTTGCGCTCGCAATGGTCACGCACAAGCAAGCGACCGTGGATATGGTCACGACGCTCGCTCATAATCCAACAGCCATGTTCCTAGGCGGAATCATGACCCTGGTCGCAGGGCTGGCGATCGTTCTCGGCCACAACGTGTGGTCCGGCGGCGTCTTGCCGGTCGTCGTCACGTTGATTGGTTGGATGACGCTGGTCAAGGGCTTGATCGTTCTGCTACTATCGCCGGAACAACAGCCCGTGTTTTTCCTCACCGAGCTTCACTATGCGAAGCTTTTCTATTTCTATGCCGCCTTCTCGTTCCTTGTCGGCGTCTATTTGACCTACGCGGGTACGGCAGCCACAAAGCGCCCGACATCCTAAGCGTTCAGCGGCGTACAGATCGCGCGCCTTCGCGAACTGTTAATGTTGCGCAGAGGGCGTTGCCGGTTCCTTCGGGTAACCCATCGATTGCGCGAGGATGATCGCCTGCGTCGGCTGCAGCTTCAAAAGTTTGGCGAGCGACGGCTTATCAATGCTGGCTCGCACCACGACAGCGAGTCCTTCGGAGGCGCAGTAGAGATAGACATTTTCCGCGATGAAGCCCGTGTCAGCGGCGTTATACATAGCAGCGTCGGGGGACGGATTGGCGCCGGCCTTGGTCGTGTCCGCGATATAGACTAAGTCCACCGCCGCGTCTTTCGCGTACGCTTGCGTGCCCGTCGCCGCACGAAAATCGCCGGTGAGCACGGGGTCAAGCGCGTTGGCCTTGGCGTCGTACGTGTACACGCCCTCGGGCGTTGCATCGTAGATCGTTATTTCCTGCATGTTCATGGCCGAAGGCGCGGTGCGCCGGCCATCGGGGCGGTTGATGCCAAACGCCGCCCAAAGCAGGTTCGAGAGCGTTTGCAGTGAAAGTTTCGCGGGGCCGAATTCGCGCGTGGATTTCCGGTCGTGCAACACCTGCATCAAGGGGCGGCCTCCGCTGTTCTGCGGAGCCGGGAGTAGAATAGGTTTGAGATCTTGAGCCGCCGTGACCAGCGAAAAACCCATGAGAATGAGCAACAGCCGTAACAAAGATGTCGTCCGCTTCATGAGAGACTCCTCGCAAAATCGTGATAGCGACCGGACAAGGGCCCAAGCGGTCGCCGCGCAGCCTACTTCCCTTCTCCGCCTTCACAACGCTGTCATCGTACACCCGTCTCGCCCGTTCGCGATATTCCGGTGCCGGCGCGAGAACTTCGATTGCCTCCGCGGACCGTGACGACCAACGTAATCGTCACGCGAAAAGCATACAAACGACACTCCAGGCAACTGCCAGGAGACCTCGAGTCGAGCGGGGCGCTCCGGTGCATCATAAGCACGGGTAGTGCATAGGTACCATTGACCAATTACCTTCAGAGGACTATTCCATTGTTAGACTGGGGTTGTTCCGACTCGGCAGGCCCAGTCGAAGTGGGCGTTTCACGCGGCGTCTCGCATCTGCCTGCCTCGGCGCCCCCGAGATCCGCAGCGGCAAGTTGAAGAGATTCGGGAGGTGTCTGCGTTTCCGTTTTTGGCGCCCACTGGTGCCCACCATGACCGAGCCAATCTCCACTGCGCTGGCTCCATTCCGCAGGTTTCGAGTGCTCCTCGACGCTATCCCCCAGCCCGCGATCGTGAAAGACACGTGTGGACGCATCGCGCTCGCGAACGAGGCCGCTTCGCGCCTTTGGCAGAAGACGCCGGAGCAGCTCGTCGGTCTCACGGCCGGGGATCTGGTGGACCCCGCCTCGGCATGCTGGGTGGAAGCCGCGGACACCATCGCGCTCCACTCGAACGCGCCGAAACTATTGCGCCACAGGCTGAAGCTGCGCGGGCAGCAGCAATCTTTCCTCGTCAGCGTCGCTCCGATTTACCTCACGCGTGAAGAACGGCCAGACGGCATTATCGTCGTCGTGCATCCAAACGGGAATCTTGCGCTGGCAACGAGCGAAGCGGCCGACGCGGTCGCTCAACGCCAATTCGCGGAGCTGGCCCTTATCAAATGCCACGTCGGCAACGCGGAGGAAGAATCCGAGAAGATGCAGCGCGTCCTCGATTTCCTTTGCCTTCCGGACCGGCTTGCGTCCGCAGCGAATCTATCAACCGATCCCCTGCAAACTCCTTCCGAAGGCTACTGGTGGCCCCTCAAGCGACTGATGGAGTCGTAGTAAGCCCCGCGTGAACCCGGGCGGCCCGCTGCAAGGTTCTGGCCCTTTGTACGGGCGCGATCGCGCCATTTCTTCCGAGTCATCCGCGTGCTAGGCTCTCTGGTCTGTGAAAGCACAACCTCCCAAGCCCAAGCTGGATCGCGACTCTGCGCTGCCTCTCGTTGGCGCGGTCCCGGAAAAAGCGAGAGGGGAAAAAGACGAGCATTCCGATCTTCCTGGCATTTTGCTCGGCACCTCCGCCTTCACTGCGGACGGTTGGGAAGGCACATTTTATCCGTCAGGGATGCGGCCTGCCGATTATCTGACATTCTACGCGACGCGATTCCGCACGGTCGAAGTGGACAGCACGTTTTACCGCACGCCGCCTACCGCGACGGTGCGCGGTTGGTACGCGAAGACGCCGGCCTATTTTGTTTTCGCGGCGAAAGCCCCCCGCTCGGTTACGCACGACAAGGTGTTGGTGAATTGCGACGCGGAATGGAAGGAATTCCTCGCGACAATGGAACTCCTCGGCGAAAAGCTCGGGCCGATTCTCTTCCAATTCGGCTATTTCAATAAGAGTGCGTTTCAGAACGCGGAGGAATTCCTCGCGCGGCTGCGACCCTTCCTCAAAACGCTGCCGAAGGACCGGCGCTTCGCCGTAGAAATTCGCAATAAGAATTGGCTCGACGCACGATTCGCGGACGCGCTGCGCGAGCGCAACGTCGCCCTCGCCCTAATCGATCAAGCGTGGATGCCGCGCCCGTGGGAAATGGGCGCGATGAAGAGCAAGTTCGATCCGATCACGGCGGATTTCGCGTACGTCCGCTGGCTCGGCGACCGCAAAGGCATCGAGAAAATCACGACCACTTGGGACAAAACCGTTGTCGATCGTCGCTCCGACCTCGCGAATTGGGTGGAAGTGTTCCGTGAATTTGTCGCACGCAATTTGCGCGTCTTCGCCTACGCCAACAATCACTACGCCGGAAACGGCCCCGCCACCGTGAATCTGTTCCGCGCCCTGTGGGACAAAAAGAACTAACCGCCACTTTGCTCCACATCGCAGGTCGCGCCAGGCTTTCGCATAACGCGACGGCCTGTGGCTGCCGCGGGGCGAGGCCGTTCCCGAGGAACACGGCGTGCGGCTTGCGATCCTTAAGCGAGTCGGATGCCTCGCAGGCTATCCGCCCTTGGGCCAGCGTTCAAAAGATCCACTCGCGGGGCTCTTCTACAAACCGGAAGCCGCAGCTGGGCGTGGGCGCCATCGCGGGCCATCTGAGCCAAGCGAGTTGAGCCTGTCCGATAAACCGACGAGCCGTTCGCGTCCACAAGAAGACTTCCACGATGGCGTTCTGGTTCAACAAGACGCTCAGGCTGCAAGAGAATCCGCTACGGCTGACGTCCTCGGTCGCTGTGACGGTCTCGAACGCCCCGTCCTTTTCGTCCCTCCCACGCAGCTTTATGCCGATTCTCAGCCGGATGCGCGGTTCGACTCGACGGTCATGGGAAGCCTTGCTTACGGCGGCCGCGAGTTGCGTCTCCAACAAATCGAAATCTATGGGCTTCTCAAAATAGCCCGTTGCGCCCAGCGCATAACAGAAGTCCTTGTAGAGCGCCTTCGGCGCCCCAGACATCACAAACACGGGAATGAGCTTCGTGAAACTCAATCCTGTCACAGTCTGACAAACTTCAAAGCCCGAATGCTCCGGCATCATCAAGTCCACAAGAATCGCGTCCGGCTTGTGCTGCAGCGCCAGCATCAGACCCTCTTTCGGAGACGCCGCATCCAGGATGTCGTAGGAATCCTTGAGCCGAAAGTGAAACATCTTCCGGACCAATGCATCGTCGTCAATAATCAGAACTCGTGGCATGCCGCCTCCTTGGGCCATGATTCCATGGCCGCCACCGCTTGATGAACTTAATCGGAAT
>DASPOJ010000202.1:0-8980 GCA_035626055.1 Candidatus Methylomirabilota bacterium
TCGGCGTAGGCGGAGCCGAAGCGCACGGAGGATGCGATACGCCGCGTCAAAGTATCGCGGATGCACACGCGCCACACGAGTTGACGCGAGAGACGTTTCGGTGGAGGATTCCTTGCTGCCGCGGCGCGAGGCTGCGGCGCGGAGACCGCACCGATGGAAAAAACCTCATGGGAAAAGATCGAAACCGAGCCACTGAGTCCCGGCCTGACCCGGCAGACGCTCCACGGCGAGAAACTTTCGTTCGCGCGAATGCAGTTGAAGAATGGGACGATCGTGCCGCGTCACCAGCACGCGAACGAACAAATCACGGTGGTCACGGAAGGCGCGCTTCAATTCCGTTTCGACGGCCGGGAAATCGTCGTCGCGAAGGGAGAAATGATCCTCATTCCCGCGGATGTGCCCCACGCGGCGGAAGCAATTGGCAATTCCGAGACGCTCGAAATCTTCGCGCCGTGCCGCGAGGATTGGAAAACGAAAAAGGACGACTACCTGCGCGCGAAGAAGTGAACGCAGCTCACCCGAATGTGGCGGAGGAAAGAGGACCGATATGGATCTCGGATTGAAAGACCGTGTGGCAATCGTGGCCGCCGCAAGCAAAGGGCTCGGCCGCGCTGTGGCGACGGAACTGGCGCGCGAAGGCGCCGAAGTGGCGATCTGCGCGCGCAGCGCCGCCAATCTCGAGCACGCCGTGAAGGCGATTCGCGAAGCGACCGGCCGCACCGTTTGCGCCGAGGCCGTTGACGTGACCGACGCCGCGCGCGTCTCGCAATTCGTGGACGGCGTCGAAAAGCGATTCGGCCGGCTCGATATCTGCATCACGAACGCAGGCGGGCCGCCGGCGAAAACATTTCTCGAAGCAACGATAGAGCAGTGGCACGCCGCATTCGAGTTGACGCTGCTGAGCACGGTCCATTTCGCGCGCGAGGCTTTGCCGCGGATGCAAAAACGCCGCTGGGGCCGCTTCGTCACCATCACGTCGAGCGCAGTGAAGCAGCCGATTGACGGCCTGCTGCTCTCCAATTCGCTTCGCGCCGGCGTGACCGGACTGGCCAAAACCCTGGCGAATGAATTCGGCCCTTCGGGGATTACGGTGAACAACGTTTGCCCCGGCTACACGCGAACCGAGCGCCTCATAGAACTCGCGCAATCGCGCGCGAAAGCGACCGGCGAGGATATCGAGAAGATTTTCGAGCAATGGGCCGCGCAGGTGCCGCTCCGCCGCGTCGGAACGCCCGAGGAGTTCGCCGCGGTCGTGACGTTTCTGGTTTCCGAGCGCGCGAGCTACCTCAACGGCGTCAGCCTTGCGGTGGACGGCGGCGCTCTACGCGGCCTGCTCTAGAATGAGCGGTGGGCAGAGGCGCAGCCCGGTGCAGCGAGCTAGCCGGCAAGCAAGATGCGAAGGTCGCGCAAATTGTTTCCCGTTGGGCCGGTGACGACCGCATCGCCCAGCGCGTTGAAAAAAGAATAGGAATCGCTGCGGCCCGTGAACTCCGCGGGATCGAGTCCGGCCGCTTGGGCGCGAGCGAGCGTTTCGCCGTCAGCGACGGCTCCCGCCGCGGGACTCGAACCGTCCACGCCGTCCGTTCCTGCGCTTAATACCGCAATTCCCTTCCCGGCGACACGTTGCACGCATTCGAGAACGAACGCCGAATTTCTCCCGCCGATACCGTCTCCAATGACCGGCGAGGAAAGTTCGCCGTCGGCGATCACCGCAACAACGCGGCCGGGATTCGCGCGGCGCTGCCGTTCCAGCAGCGTGAGCAAGTAGTCCGCGGCGCGCGTCACAGGCCAATCGTCGGCGGAATTGTCGCAAATCGTCACGCAGCCCGCGGCTTCCGCGTTGCGATGCGCGGGATGAAATAGATCGTCCATCCCGAGCAGCAGCGCGAATCGCGCACGCTGAAACGCTGCGTCGCCCGGCTTCGGCGTCTCGGCCAGGTCCCCGCCAGGCGCGAATTTCGCGCGGACGCTGGCGGGCAGTTTGGGAAGCAGCGCAAATCGTTCCACGACTTCCCGCGCATCGGCGGCCGCCGTGGGATCGGGCAAGGTCGGCCCGGAGGCAAGCGCTGACTCGCGCCCCGCGGGCACATCGCTGACTCCAAAGGTGAGTTTCCAGGAACGCGGCGCCGCGACCGCCAACCGGCCGCCTTTGACCGCGGAGAGATGCTTTCGCACCGTGTTGATCTCATCGATGGAAGCGCCGCATGTGACGAGAACGCGGTGCAACTCCTGCACGTCGGCCAGACTCACTTTCGGATCGAGCGGCAATTCCACCAACGCCGAGCCTCCGCCTGAAAGAAGAAAAAACACGACTGTCTTTTCATCGCATCGCGCGAGCGAATCGAAGATCGCGCGCGCGGCGTCGAAGCTCGCCGCCGTGGGCACGGGATGTCCGGCAACAATCGCGCGGAAGCCCGGCGGCGGTGGCGAGGCAATTGCGGGAGCGACGAGGATTCCGTCGGGATTGAATTCCGGCGCGAGAACGTCCGCCAAGCCGCGAGCCATCGCGAGAGAGGCCTTGCCAATGGCGACGACGCGAATCGCAGAGAATTGCGTCAGATCAAAGCGCTGTTCCCCGCAACAAATCGCGCTACCCGAGCGATCCAGTTTCCTTCTAAAGGCGGCGGGAATGTCAATCGAGGCGAGCGTCTCGTGAAAAATTCGCCGCGCGAGTTGTTTGAGGTCCGGCATGGACACCAGAAGGTATCAAAGGTCAGCCGCTCGACGGCGCACGTGCGAGGCTGCTCCGAGCAGCGCGCTAGCGCGAATCGAGTGCGGCCGCGCCCGCTTTCGCAACGTCCACATCCTGCTCCTCGGTGCCGTTGCTGACGCCGATCGCGCCGATGCACTCGCCGTCTGCCAGGATGGGCAGGCCTCCGCGCAGCGGAGTCTGGTTCGCGCCGCTCGCGATCGCCAGGCTGAGCGACAGAAGCACGTTCGACGAATCCCCGCCCGCGGGGCCCGTCGGCAGCCGCCGAATCGCCGACCCGTGCGCTTTGGTGATCGCGATGCGCACGGAGGAAAGTTTCGCGCCGTCCATGCGGCTGAAGGCGAGAAGATGCCCCCCATCGTCCACAACCGCAATGTTCATCGGCACGCCGATTTCGGCGGCTCGGCGTTCTGCCGCGGCCAGCACGGCTTTAGCTCCCTCGAGCGTGAGCTTCAGATGATTGCGCGTGATTTGCGGCATGAAATCCTCCCGGGTGCTGCCGGCGTTCAGCTGAGAATCTCCGGATTCAAGATGGTCGGCGGGCGGCGCCCGTCGAAGAATGCGATTACATTGTCCACGGCGATGGAGGCCATTCGCGTGCGCGTCTCGACCGAGGCTGAGGCAATGTGGGGCGCGAGCACCACGTTCGGCCGCCGCAGCCCGTCGCTGATTTGCGGCTCGTGCTCGTAAACATCCAGCCCCGCGCCGGCAATTTTCCCGGACACAAGCGCATCAACGAGAGCCGCTTCGTTCACCACCGGACCGCGCGAAGTATTGATGAGGAACGCCGTGGGTTTCATCCTCGCAAGCTGCGGAGCGGAGATCAGCCCGCGCGTCTCAGCCATCAGCGGAACATGCAGCGTCACGAAATCAGCGTTCGCGAGCAAGGCATCGAACTCGACTTTTTCCACGTTCAACGCGCGTTCCACTTCGGCCGGCGCGCGTTGCCCGTCCGCGTAGAGAACGCGCATTTTGAAACCGAGCGCCCGGCGGGCAACTGCGCGCCCGATGCGTCCGAACCCGACGATGCCTAGCGTTTTCCCCCAAACATCCGCGCCGCAGAATTGATCGAGATTCCACCCCGCCCACGCGCCCGAGCGCGCAAACGCATCGGCCTCGACGATCCGCCGCGCTACGGCCATCATGAGCGCCCATGCAAGATCGGCCGTGGTCTCGTCGAGCACGCCCGGCGTGTTCGTCACAGCGACTTTGCGCCGCGTACACGTCGCGAGATCGATGTTGTCGTAGCCGACCGCGACGTTCGCGACGATCCGCAACCGCGGCGCGGCCCTGAGCAGCGCCTCGTCCACGCGCTCCGTGAGTAGGCAGATCAGCGCGTCCGTATCGGCAACGCCGTGCAACACCGCCTCGCGCGGCGGCCGGCCCGGCTCTTGCCAATACTCCGCGTCGCACCGTGTCGCCAGCGCGGCGCGCGGCCCTTCAAACAGCGGATGCGTGACGTACACTCTCGGACGCGGCATGCGGCATATCCCGCCGGCGCGGGAAACCGAGCGTAGCACATTTGCTCGTCGCCGCGCAGGCGCGGTCATGCTCGCACGCCGCGGCCGCGACGCATCGCGTTGACGCCGCCACGGCCCGCGACTATAGTGACCCGAGAGCCGCCACGGGCGCGCGAATGAACCCCAAACTCATCCGAGAGCTCGAACACCGGCTTGGCCGCGATTCCGTTCTTTCCCGCCGCGAGGATTTGCTTCTCTACGAATACGACGGCTCCGTGGAAGTGGCGCGCCCCGAATGCGTCGTCTTCCCGCGCACAACCGCCGACGTCGCTGACATCGTCCGCCTTGCCAATCAATATGAGACTCCGCTCGTCGGCCGCGGCGCGGGCACGGGTCTTTCCGGCGGCGCGCTCGCGCGCGACGGCGGAATTGTCGTCGCATTCTCTCGGATGAACCGCATTCTCGAAGTGGACGCTGAAAATCGCCGCGCGGTCGTGCAACCGGGCGTGGTGAATCTCGATCTCACGCGCGCGGTCGAGCATCTCGGCCTCTATTTTGCGCCCGACCCGTCGAGCCAGAAGTCCTGCACGATCGGCGGCAACGTCTTGGAAAACGCGGGCGGGCCGCACACGCTTGCTTACGGCGTCACCACGAATCACGTCACCGGGCTCGAACTCGTGCTGCCCGAGGGCCGCGTCGTGCGCATCGGCGGAAGGTCTGTGGAAGCGCTCGGCTACGATCTCACGGGCCTGCTCGCGGGTTCCGAGGGAACGCTCGCCCTGGTCACCGAAATCACCGTGCGGCTTTCGCGCAAGCCGGAGGCCGTCAAGACGCTGCTGGCCGTCTACGAGGCCGTGGACGACGCGACCGAATCCGTCGTGGAAATCACTCGCCGCGGCATCACGCCCGCCGCGTGCGAAATGCTCGACGGCTGGACGTTGCGCACGGTCGAAGATTTCGTGCACGCCGGTTTCCCTCGTGATTGCGCGGCTGTGTTGCTACTTGAAGTCGAAGGCCTCGCCGAAGGCGTCGAGGAGCAGGCGGCGGAGATTTCCGCGGTGTGCCTCGCGAAGCGCGCCCGCGAAGTGCGTGTTGCGCGCGACGACCGCGAACGCGATCTCCTCTGGAAGGGCCGCAAGAACGCGTTCGGCGCCATCGGCCGCGTCTCGCCTAGCTATTACGTGCAGGACGGCGTGATCCCGCGAACGAAGCTGCCGCAAACGCTGCGCCGCATTGCGGAGATCGGCGAGAAGTACGGCTTCCGCATCGGCAACATCTTTCACGCGGGTGACGGCAATCTCCATCCGCTGATCCTGTTTGACCCGCGCCATCCGGGCGAATTCGAGCGCGTCGTCGCGGCGTCGGGCGAAATCATCAAGCACTGCATCGAGATGGGCGGCGCGCTCACCGGCGAGCACGGCGTCGGCATGGAAAAGAACGAGCTGATGCCGCTGATGTTTACTCCCAGCGATCTCGCGCTCATGCAGCGCGTCCGCGCGGCTTTCAATCCCATGGGCCGGCTGAATCCGAAAAAAATATTTCCGCTCGGCAAAGGCTGCGGCGAAGTGCGCGTTCAGCCGCTGCCCCTGTCGTCTTCTCTCCCCGCATGAGCTCTCTTGCAGAAGCGTCTCTGGCTCGCCTCGGAAACATCGCCGGCTCCGCGGCGGTACTGACGGACGCAGCTCTGCTGGCCGCCTACGATGTGGACGGCGCGCGGCCCGGCGCGGCGGTGCGGGCGTGCGACGCCGCAGCGGCCGCCGAAATCGTACGCTTCGCCGGCGCTGAGAATCTCGCACTCATTGCGTGTGGAGGACGCACGAAGCTCGGCATCGGCGGTGCGCCTTACCGCTACGACCTCGCGCTCGATCTCTCGCGCATGAATCGCATCCTCGCCTACGATCCCGGCGATCTCACGCTCGGCGTCGAGCCCGGCGTCACCCTCGCGGAATTGCGCCGCGCGCTCGCCGAACACGGCCAGTTTCTCCCGCTCGAATCGCCGTACGCCGCGAGCGCGACCGTCGGCGGCACAATCGCTGCGAATGCGATTTCACCGTTGCGCCAAGCGTTCGGCGGCCCGCGTGATTTCGTGCTCGGCATGGAATTCGTCACCGGCGCGGGTGAATCGGCCAAAGGCGGCGGACGCGTCGTGAAAAACGTCACCGGCTACGATCTGCACAAGCTCATGATCGGCTCGCTCGGCACGCTCGGGGTGCTCACCCGCATCAATTTCCGCACGTTCCCGCTGCCCGCGGAGGAGCGCGCGGTTCTGGCAGCATTCTCCAGCGCCGAGAACGCGTTTTCATTCTGCGCCGCAATCACTCGTTCGCCGCTCGAACCGCGCAGGCTGGAAACCTTCGACGCCGCGGCGATGCGCCTGCTAGACCTTGCGCCAACCGGGCCGGGTTCCCGCGAAAGCGCCTGGTGCGTCCTCGTGGATGCCGCGGGAACCTCCGCCGTGGTGACGCGTCACCAACGCGATCTTGAGCGCCTGGCCTGCGCTGCAGACACAGCGCAATTCACCACTCTCGAATCGTCAGATCGGGGAAAATGGCTCGCGCGCGCGCTGGAATTTCCCCGCTATGCGGCGGAACGTTCGCCCGAAGCCGTGCTGGTTCGCATCGCGGCTCCGCCCACAGCGATGCCCGCGCTCGCCGCGGAATCGCTGCGTATCGCGCGGAGCAACCCAGTCGAGCCGGCACTGTTCTTGCCTGCCATGGGTCTCGCGTATCTCGCGCTTCAGCCGCGCGAGTCCGGAAGCGCGGCGCTGGGTTCTCTCGCCACTGCTGTAACGCAATTCTTCGAGGCAATCTCCGGAAACGCCGTGAATGCGCGGGACATCTCGGCCATGGTGGAGGGATGTCCCGCCGAATTGAAGCGCCGGATTTCTCTCTGGGGACCCGCGAAAGATGATTTTGAGCTGATGCAGCGCGTCAAGAAAGTTTTCGATCCGCGCAACGTTCTGAGCCCCGGCCGTTTCTGCGGAGGCATTTGACGCGATGAACGAGCCCGCAACCACGGCGAGCGTCCATGCGGCATCCGGCTTTGCGAGCGCGGACAAACCCCAGTACGCCGACTACATGCGCTGCATCCATTGCGGACTCTGCCTGAATCATTGCCCGACTTACAAACTTTGGGGCCTCGAAGCCGATTCGCCCCGCGGCCGCATTCGCCAGATGATTCTCGTGGATGAAGGCGAACTTCCGCTTGGTGAGACGTTCGTCCGCCACATCGATCAATGCCTCGATTGCCGCGCCTGCGAAACCGCGTGTCCTTCCGGAGTGGAATACGGCAAGCTCGTCGAGGCCGCGCGTGCGCAAATCGAACAGAACTATCGCCGCCCATTCGCCTCACGAGTTGCACGCAGCCTCGTCTATGGCCACTTGCTGCCTTATCCGAATCGCATCGCCGTTGCTGCAAGTTTCGCGCACCTCTATCAACGCTCCGGGCTGCAATGGCTCGCGCGCCGCTCGGGAATTTTGAGACTTTTCGGCATGGCCGATCGCGATCGGCTTATGCCCGCGGTCGAAACGGATTTCTTCTTTTCGCGCTTGGGACAAACGTTTCCCGCGGAAGGGCCGCGGCGCGCCCGCGTCGCGCTTTTCGCCGGCTGCGTCGCACAGGTCACCTTTGCCGCGCTTAACGAAGCCACGATTCGCGTGCTCACGGCAAACGGCTGCGAAGTCGTCGTCCCCGCGGGACAGCTCTGCTGCGGCGCTCTGGCCGCCCACGCGGGCGTGCGCAATGTGGCGCGGCAACTCGCGCGCACGAATCTCGATGTCTTCATGCGGGAGAAATTCGACGCGGTGGTGACCAACGCCGCGGGCTGCGGCTCGACGCTGAAAGAGTACGATCAGCTTCTCCCCGGCGGCGATCCCGCGCACGAGCAGGCAGTTGCGTTTCGCGGCGTGATGCGCGACGTCACCGAATTCCTCGACGCGCTCGGAATCGTAGCGCCACTCGCGCCCGTTCCCGCGCGGGTCACGTATCAGGATTCCTGCCACCTCGTGCATGGCCAGCGGGTTTGTGAAGCCCCGCGCCGCCTGCTTCGCGCGATTCCCGGCGTCGAGCTCGTGGAAATGGCAATGGCGGATTATTGCTGCGGCTCCGCCGGGGTGTACAACGTCACGCAAACACGAACTTCGCTCGATCTACTCGCTGAAAAAATGGTTCACGCCGGAGCCACTAAGGCACAGATCATTGCGACGGCAAATCCCGGTTGCCTGCTCCAACTGCGCGCCGGCGCTGCAATTCACGCCACGGGCCAGGAAGTTGTTCACGTCGTCGAACTTCTCGACCGCTCTTTCCGCGCAAATCGCAATCGCTCCTAGCGCCTAGCGTTCCCCAATCAAGTATCTGCACCCATTCGGCCCCATCCGCGCTGAATGGACCGCGCCCGCCGGAACGTCGCACCGCTCGCCCGCGCGATACGTCCGCGTCACGCCGCCAGAGGTCAGCGTCATCTCTCCATCCAAAATTATGTGCGCGGTTTCGCCCGCATGCGTGTGATCGGAATAGTGCGCGTTGGCCCCATCTTGCCAAATGTACGTGTGCACAAATCCTTCGTCGTGCAGTTGCCGTTCGAGCGCGTCCACATCCATCGGCATCAAGCCTCCTTCTGCGGACGGAAGATCTTCGCCGCCATGCCGCTGATGACGCCCCGCGGCAGGAGCCGCTCGGCTTCGGTCATCAGCCAATTGCCCGCTCCCGAGACGACGCCATTCCTCCCAGCCGCCAGCGCCGCCAGACCTGTGCGCGCGACTTTGTCCGCCGGCTCACGCTTGCGGCCAATGCCAGCCGTTTGGCCCGACAC
>DASPOJ010000203.1:0-18300 GCA_035626055.1 Candidatus Methylomirabilota bacterium
CTCTGCGCACTCCGCGCCTCTGCGTTATCTTTGTTTTCTCTCAACGCCTAGACGCTGCGTCCCTACAGTTCCCTCTCATCCGTGCCTAGCCCCAAGCTGCATCGCCAGTTCGACGCACGTGCGCACGGCGACGCCGGTCGCGCCCTTCGCGCTCCACGGCTTGGCTTCCGTCAACCAAGCGGTGCCCGCGATATCCAGATGCACCCACGGCGTTTCCGCCGTGAATTCCCGCAAAAATGCGGCGGCCGTGATCGCGCCGCCGCCTTTGCCGCTGCCGACGTTCTGAATGTCTGCGATCGTGCTCTTGATCATTTCGCGATACTCGTCATCGAGCGGCATCGGCCACATCTTTTCCCCGGCCGCCCGCGAAGCCGCCAGCACCTGCTCGGTGAATTTCGGATCGGAGCCGAAAACGCCGGTATTGACGTTCGCCAGCGCCACAACGATTGCCCCCGTGAGCGTGGCGGCGTCCACCAGATGCGTGCAACCAAGCTGCCGCGCGTAGTGCAAACCGTCGGAGAGGATGAGCCGCCCCTCGGCATCGGTGTTGACGACTTCGATCGATTTGCCGGACATCGCGATCTGAACGTCGCCGGGCTTTTGCGCCTTGCCGCCGGGCATGTTTTCCGTCGCCGGAACGATCGCAATCACCTTGATCGCCGGTTTTAGGTGGATGAGCGCGCGCATCGCACCGAGCATGGCCGCCCCGCCGCACATGTCGAATTTCATCTCTTCCATGGCGGTGGCAGGTTTGATGGAAATCCCGCCGGTGTCGAACGTGACCGCCTTGCCCACCAACCCGAGCACGGGCGCGCCCGCCGCGGCCTTCTCCGGCGTGTAGGTCAACACCAGAAGGCACGGCGGTTCGGCGCTGCCTTGCGCCACAGAGAGCAGCGCACCCATTTTGAGCTCGGCCAGCTTCTTCTCGTCGAAGACCTCGATGGGAAGTTTGGCGTCGCGCGCCATCTGCTCGGCGCGATGCGCCAATACGCGCGGCGTCAGGTAATTCGAAGGTTCGTTGCCGAGGTCGCGCGCGAAGTTCTGCCCCTCCGCGATGATGCGGCCTCGGCGCAGACCTCTCTCGGCTTCCGATTGCGCAGCGCCGCTCCAGCCGGCCAACGAGGCGGAGTCTAGAGCGCCGCCGTTCTTCTTCTCAGATTTGTATTTGTCCGATTCGTATTCGCCGAGAAGCAAGCCCTCGGCAATCGCTTCGGCGGCATCGGCGGAACGATCGTCTTCGCTCGAAAGAAACGCCAGGCGCTTCACGGAGCGCGCCTTGACGTAACGCGCCGCGGCTGCCGCGACCTTGCGCAGCTCCACGTATGAAAATTTCTCGCGCTTCCCCGCCCCGACGATGAGCAACCGCTCGGCCTTCAGTCCCTGTGGATAGTGCAGCAGCGTCGTTTCCAGCCACTTGCCGGTCAGCTCTTTGCTCTCCGCCAGTTTGGTCAGCGCCCCACCCACGGCCCGGTCGAGCTCGGCCAGGGCGCCTTCGATCAGCGTATTCCCTTCGAAGGCATAGCCGACCAGCGCGCCCGTTTCAATTTCGGCGGCGGGTCGTGTTTCTACGTTGAGTTCCATTCTCTCCCTCGGAATTGTTCAATAAAGTTCGGCAATGTCTAATGAGGACAACAGCCCGCGCACGCGTCCGCCGCCTAAATCGCAGCGGAAACACCAAACGGCGCTCCGGGCGGAAAGAGGAATCGATGGTTCTATGCGCGCCGCGTCGCATGGAACGCCGCGCCGCGCGGGCCTAAGCCGCTCGTCTGGGCCGTTTGATGTTACTCGCGAGGCCGACCGCTTCCATCGCGAATATAAAGTACCACCCGATGTCCGCTTGGTACCAGCGCAGCCCGAGGCGGGCGGAGCCGGCATTGGCGTGGTGGTTCCTGTGCCAATTCTCACCCCAGGCGGTCAACTGCAGCGGGCCCAGCCACCAGACGTTCATGCTCGAGTCTTCGTGTTCCTCATCGTGAGCCTGGCCCAAGTGCGTCAAGCTGTTCACGAAGCACTGCATGTGCAGCGAATAGACCAACCGGATTGCCCCGAGCCAAAAGAAGCCCTTCCAGCCGAACGGGATGCCGATACACAGCGACAACAGCAGCACGGGAACTTCCGAGTACGTCCAGAACCTGTACGCCCCGCGAGTCAAATCTGGGCACCACTTCTTAGGGTCGGCTGGAACGGACTGGTACAGCCACCGCAAGTGTGCCCACCAGAAGCCTCCCTGCTTGGGGCTCGAAATGTCTTCGGCCGAGTCCGTGCAGGAGTGGTGGTGGCGATGATAGGCGACCCAGCTTGCGGGCGCGCCCGAGCCGTTGAACATGGCCCCGAAAATCAACAAGTGTTCGACCACTTTGTTCAGCTTGAGCGTGCGATGCGCCAGCAAACGGTGATAGCACACCGTTGTGCCGAGCCCCCCCAAGCCCGCAAGAAGAACCGCCAGCCCCAGAACCTTCCAGCCGGGCAGCGGGAACAGAACCAATCCCGCAATGGCGAGCGCGTGAATCAACACGAGATAGGTGAATACGCCCGCTTTGCCGCGAATGGGTTTCCAAAATGGCCGTTCCCACGGGCGAACCTGCGGCTGGATAATCGAGCTGACATTCATTGCACTGTGCTCCCTCTCCTACCGCTCAGACATTGCTCCGGTAGAGCCGCTCTGCGCGAAGGACATACAACTTCTGAGAAATACGGTAGGTCACAGTGCGCCTGCCGCTGGCGAGCTTGCTGCTGAAATCTCAAATGTTCCGCTTGAACTGCGAATGCGCGAGAGGCTTTGCCCCTCAGGACCACCCGCCATCAGGCACGAACGTCACTCCAAGACCTGACAGGAAAACCCGTTCCATCCGATTCTACGGCCTATCGGGACTTAGTCAAGGTCTTCGTGGCGCGCGGCCCCGAAGAAATCAGCGCTCGATCTGTCAGCCTTCGCGTCGTGTGTGCAAAAAAGGACGTCCTGGTCGTCAGTCGGAGCAGGATTCTCATTCGGACGAGGGCGTCAGCGTGCAATTCGCAGCCGGGCCCGGCTCGCTCGCCGCCCGCGCGAAGAATTATCTGTGGCGATAGCGGTACAGTGCGTCCGTGGTTTCCCGCTTCGCCTCTTTCTCGCGCTCGCTTTGGCGGCGATCCCACTGCTTCTTGCCTCGCGCGAGCGCCAGCTCGCACTTCGCGTAGCCCCCCTTGAAATAGATTCGCAGCGGGATCAACGTCAAGCCCTTCTGCTGGGTCTTCCCGGCCAATTTGTCGATCTCCGCTTGTCTCAGCAACAGCTTCTTGGGGCGGAGCGCCTCGTGGTTGAACGGGCCGCCGGGCAAGTACTGTGAAATGTGGCAGTTGAGCAGCCAGACGGCGTCCTTCCGCACCACGGCGTAAGAATCGCGCAAGTTGGCTTTCCCTTCTCGCAACGCTTTCACTTCCGTCCCAAGCAACACCATACCCGCTTCCATCCTCTCAAGTAGATGGTAGTTGTGGGGAGCGGAGCGGTTTTGCGTGACGACTTGCTCCCCGGAAGCGGCGGCGGTCTTTTTTGGTTTGGGCACGAAGACCTATGATATGCGCCGCTAGTTACCTTAAGCAAGTTAGCGTCTTGCCGCTTCCGGAACCCCCTGATAGACTCATCCATGCAGCGCCGGAGAGGTTATGCTACGACGCCATCTCGCCACAGCGGCACTGTGCGGTTTCCTGGGCTTCACCGCTGGATGCGCTAAGGGAAATACCGACTTCAGCGAAGGCAAGAAAGCGGAGGCCCTACAGGACTACGATACTGCCCTCGCGGCCTATAACCGGGCCCTGAAAGCCGACCCTGACAACGCCCTTTACAGGATTCGCGCCGCGCAGATGCGCTTCGAGGCCGCTCAAGCCCACGTCGATCAAGGCCGAAAGATCCGCGAAAAGGGCGACTTGCAAATGGCCCTGGCCGAGTTCCGCAAGGCCCAGGAAATCGATCCCTCCAGTCCGATAGCCGCACAGGAAGTGCAAGACACGCTTGCCCTGATTTCGGCCAAACAGGCCACCGAGGCGACTCCTCCCGCTCCGCCGCCCTCCTCAGCCGAAGAGGAGAACCTCATGACGGGGCCGCCGCAACTCAAGCCGCTTTCGACCGCCCCAATCGATCTCAAGATGGTGAACGATTCAAAGGATATCTTCGACACGATCGGCAAGCTGGCCGGTGTGACGGTAGTGTTCGACCCCGAGTTTGTCGGCAAGCGAATTCCGGTGGACTTGAAAAACGTTACGCTCGAGCAGGCGCTCGACATCGTGGCGCTCGAATCCAAGGCCTACTGGAAACCGTTGACGAGCAACATCATTTTCGTCACGACGGACCAAACGCAGAAGCGCCATGATTACGAGCCGGAAGTCGTGCGCACCTTCTACCTCGCGAATACGCTTGAGCCGAACGATTTGACCGAAATCGCCACGGGGCTGCGGACCTTGTTCGATTTGCGCCACGTCCAACAGATCAACGCGCAAAACGCCATCATCATCCGGGACACCCCGGACAAGATCATGCTCGCGGCGAAGGTGATTGACGACATTGATAAAGCCAAACCCGAAGTCATCCTGCAGGTCGCCGTGCTCACCGCCAATCGTGACCGCACTCGGGATCTCGGCATCAATCCGGGCACGACCGCCTCACTCACGTTCTCCCCGCCGTCCACGTCGAGCAGTTCCAGCTCGACGACCACCGCGACTTCTTTAGCGCTCAATCAATTGAAGCATCTCTCGACCGCCGATTACCAGGTCACGCTGCCGAGCGCGACCGCTAATGCCCTCCTTACCGACTCCAAGACGCGGATTATTCAGAATCCGGAGATTCGGGAGGTGGACGGACAAGAGGCCAAACTCAAAATCGGCGAAAGGGTGCCCATTGCGACGGGCAGCTTCCAAGCCGGCGTGGGCGTGGGCACAACCAGCGGCGCCGGCATCATCAATCCTCTCGTCAACACCCAATTCACGTATTTGGATGTCGGCGTGAATGTCGATGTCACTCCTCGAGTTCACCCTAACGGTGACGTCAGCATGAAACTCACGATCGATATTTCCGCCGTCGCCGGCAACAGCAACATCGGCGGCATTAGCCAGCCGATCATCGCGCAACAAGACGTCGCAAACGAGGTGCGCCTGAAAGACGGCGAAGTGAACATTATCGGCGGCCTGATTCAGGAGAACGTGTCCAATACTCTCAGCGGTTGGCCCGGCCTGCAGAAGATACCCATCCTGCGCTCTTTGTTCTCCGAAAGTACTTCGACCAATAACGACGACGAGTTGCTGATCGTCCTCATCCCGCACGTGGTTCGCCTCCCCGCCATCACGGCCGAGAATCTGCAGAGTCTCTACTCCGGCACCGATACGAATCCCGCTGTGCTGGCCGTCAGTCAGGCTCAGGCGCCGGCCGCGCCGCCTGCGGTCGTTTCCCCGGCGCCCGCTGCCGCCGTGCCTGCGGTTCAGCCCCAGCAGTCGGCGCAATTGAGGTTTGATCCGCCGCAGGTCACAATGAAGCCCGGTGACCAGAAGACAATTGCCATCGTCGCCGACAGCTTCCAGGATTTGTTCTCAACCCCCATGCTGCTTCAGTACGACCCGAAGGTCATCGCGGTTGTGGACGTGCACGAAGGCGGATTCCTTTCGGGCGGGGGCGGCACGCAGGATTACGCTCTCGTGCAGCGCGTCGATCAGGAGCACGGCCAGGCGATCATTTCCGCAACGCGCATGCCGAATAAGCCGGGCGTTAGCGGCTCGGGGACGCTGTTCGGAATCGAGATCAAGGCGCTGGCCCCCGGCCAAACCAAGCTTTCCATCGTGCAGGTGAATGCGCGGGATTCGCAACAGCGGGCGATCCCCGTTGTCACCGGCGAGCTCACCTTAGAGGTCCAGGGGCAGTAGGCGCGAAGGCCATGGTTTTCACGAAGCAATCCGCTCGGCGCATTCTTCTTCCCGAGTCCGGTCTTACGTTGCTTGAGTTGGTGATTGTGTGCGCGATCATGGCCATACTCGCTGCGTCCGCGTTGCCGATGGGCCAGGCGATCGTGAAGCGGCAGAAAGAGCGGGAATTGCGCGAGGACTTGCGCGAGATGCGCAAGGCGATTGACGCTTATAAAGACGCGGCCGACCGCGGCTTGATCCGCACGGAAGTGGATACGTTCAATTATCCGCCCGATCTTCAAACGCTCGTTGACGGAGTGGACCTCAGTGCGGGCGGAGCGGGCGCCATCGGCGCAGTCGGTGCTCCCGTCGGCGCGGCTCCCACTTCCGGATTCATGTCCGCGCCGCCCGGCGCTTCGAGCGTCCCACAAGGCGGATTCGGTTCCTCCGGTTCCAACTCCACTTCTGGCCTCGCATCCGTCACCCTGCACGTCCGTTTCCTGAGAAAGATTCCTATCGATCCGATGACCGGCAAGGCCGACTGGGGCATGCGCTCCGTTCAGGACGATCCCGATGCCAACGCCTGGGGAGGCCAGGACGTCTTCGATGTCTACACGCGTTCGACCGGCACAGCCCTGGACGGGACGAAATATTCTGACTGGTGATTTGCCATGAAACTGCTGCGAAATCTCCGACGTATGAATTCCGATCGCCGCCTTGCCTTCGCCGCCGCGAGAGGCCGCTCCGCTGCGGGCTTTACCATGCTCGAGCTGATGATTGTAATCACGATTATTTTCATTTTGCTCGGGATGGCCGCGGGCAGCTATCAACACTCACTCGTCCGCTCTCGCGAAGCGGCTCTCAAGAACGACCTGTTCGTGATGCGCCAGTCCATCCAGCAGTACACCGTGGACAAGCAGAACGGCCCGCAATCGCTCGATGATCTCGTCAGCTCGGGTTACCTCCGCGAGATTCCCAAGGATCCCATAACCCACGCGGCCGACTGGCGCGTCGATTTCGGCGACGTCTTGCTCAGCGTGGACGAGACCTCTCCCGGCATCACCGACGTCCACTCCAGCTCCGACGCCGTCTCTCCGTTTGAAAACACCCCCTACAGTTCCTGGTGAGCGGGTTGCGAATCGTGGGAGTCTAGGGCGGCGGCAGCAGTCCAAACACCGCGACTCCGTTGGTCGTACCGACGTACACCCTGCCGTTGCTGATCATTGGCGTGATGAACTTGTTTCCGGCGCCGAAGTGGTCGCGACTCGCGGCGGCTTGGTTCGAGTTGTAGAGCTCGGTCGCAAGATTCGTGGCGTCGTAGGCGTGCAGGACGGCGGCGCTGCTGTTGTTCTCAACGGCCCAGAGTATTCCGTTGGTGGCGCCGTTCGCGGAGATAGAGGGGGACGCGCCGGGATACGTGTAGGCCGTGGGAGATTGGCTGCTCGGCGCGCCGGCGAGCTTCGCGTTCGCGATCCCGAACGCGAGGATGGAGCCGCCCACGGGCCCAAAGTAAACTGTATTGTTGAAGTACGCCGGCACCGACCAGATTCCGGACCCGAGTACCCCGGACAGAAATTGATAATTATTATTGCTGCCACTCGAGAACTTCCCCATCGAATCGCGGTTCACGACGTACAAATTCCCGTCTTTGCCGGCGCCCACGGCCAAATGCCACACAGTACTGTTCGCGTCCGTCAAATCCGGCAAGAGCATCACTCCGCCCGAGCCTAAATCCACGTCGTTGCTGCTCTCCGAGACCCCGTTATCCATCTCAAAGTAATCGGCAACGGCCAGGCCGCCCGAGCTCGATAGCTTCAGGAAAGCGTTTCCGTAATCGCCCTGGCTCGGAAAATTCCCGGCGTTCAGCGTGGTATCGAACGTGCCGTTGCCATCAAGCGCGTAGATGAATCCGGACGAGTCCGCTGCCAGCCCCCCGCCGCTCATCCAGATCGCGCCATCGTAGCCGTTGGGCGTGACGTTCAGCACGCTGGTCGGCGCCAGCGTCGTCTCGTTGAAGGCCATGAACCAGCCCGTGTACGGCCGGTCGTCGCAATGCGAGGCCCACGAAGTATAAATCTGGCCGTTTAAGAGCAGGAGAGCGGCGCGTTCCTTGTACTGGCTGGGATCGAAGACGACATTCGTACCGTTGGAATTGTCGCCCGTGCCGGGGAATGTGGCCGTAATCGTTTGTGGGCCGCCGAATAACTCCGCCCCGGTCGTAATGTCCAACGCGTGAAGGCGCTGATAGTAAGTGCCGCCATTCTTCGACATCGCGATCAGGTATAGTGCGCCGTTCGGCCCGCTCGTCCGGTCAATTACGGGGGTTGAGGTTATGCCGATCTTCGGCGTGACTTGACTGCAGCCGCGATCGTCGCTCGGCGTCTCGCCCGCGCCCAGCACAGACACTTGCCAGAACACTTGGCCCGTCGTCGCGTCGAACGCATAGACGGTGTCGTTTTCGCTCACCGCATACACGACGTTCCGCATGCCCCATTGCTGAAATCGAACGTTGGAGAGGAACAGCGGCTCGGCGTCCACCAGCCCGTCCATCGGGAAAAATCCCACTCTGCCGAATGTGGCGGACTTCACATTACTCTGCGTAAGCTCCAATTCATTGGGATTAAGTCCGGTTCGCGAAACATCGTTGTGATACGTGGTGACATCCACCACTATGACAGGGTTTACGAAGAGTGTCGCCGGCGCGCTCGTCACGCTGCCCGCAGAATTGCTCACCAGGACTGTAAATGTCGCGCCGCCGTCCGTCCACACGGTTGGCGGGGTGGTGTACGTCGAAGAGGTCGCCCCCCCGATGTTGGTCCCGTTCCGCATCCATTGGTACGTGAACGGCGCGGTGCCGTTCACGGTCACGGAAAAAATCCCCGCCTGGCCGACCGTCACCGTCACGCTACCAGTCTGCGTCGCGATGGTCGGCGCGACAACCGTAGAACCCGGAGGAGGAGACGAGGAGCCACCGCCCCCGCTCTTGCAGCCGGCCAAAGAGCCGGCGCTGCACGCAAGGGCCGCAAGGAGAATCGACTTTCTGGAAAACAGCAATTTCACAAAGTTCAAGGCGCGTTCCTGGGAGGGGGTTGGGGAGACGCGCTGACATAGTAACCGTTTGCCCTGGACTTCGCAATGCTCGGCGCTCGCGCTGTGTTTCGAATACAACGCCGTGTCCGTCTTCAAAGCGCGCCGCAGAAGTTCGCGTATCCCTTTCCGGTAAACTTTGGTAAAGTGCGCGTCCAAATAAGGCCTGCCGGACCGTATCGGCCTGCACAGGAGGCCTCGTGAGCAACCTGGACCTGCGACCGCTCTCGCTCGGTGAAATCCTCGATCGAACATTCACGCTCTACCGCCGCAATTTTCTTCTCTTTGTTGGCATCGTGGGGCTTCCTTACTTACTGATGCTCGCGATGGAATTGGTACAGACGTTTCTCCTCTTGCCGGGGAATCTTCCCGTGGGCGAGACGACAGGCCCGCAGCAGCCTCCATTCTCAGCGCCAACCACAACAACTATTGCCTCGACAGTCGTGTTCTATGCGGCTTTCATCGTCGTGGCGATTTTGGTGTACTTGCTTGCGCAGGGCGCCAGCGTTTTTGCCGTCTCTGAACTTTATCTCGGTCACACAACGACCATCCGCAAATCCTTTCAGCAAATGCGCGGCCAGATGCTGAGACTATTCGCCACGGTTTTCCTGTATTTCGTCCTGCTTGCTGCCTGCTTCACCGTGGCCATGGTGCCGTTCTTCTTAATTGTCGGGGCCGCCGCTGCGTTCGGTCGCACCGGTGCGATCTTTGCCGTAATCTTGGCCATTCTCCTCTTCTTCGGTGGCATTTTCGCGTCCATTTACCTGGTGTGCCGGTTCATCCTTGTGATTCCCGCGACCTTGCTTGAGGATGCCGGGCCTGTCACGGCTTTGCGGCGAAGTTTTGCCCTGACAAGGAAGAACGCAGGACGCGCTTTCCTCATAATACTCATCTCAGTCGCGATCACGGGGGCCGCTGCAGGAGTCCTTATGATTCCCCCGTACATCGGCATGCTGATTTCCCTGATCAATCATCACTTCGGAATGATTCGCATATGGATGGCATTATTCCAAGTCGGCTCATTCATCGGCCAAGCGTTGGCGGGCCCGATTCTCATCATCGCCACCGCCGTTTTCTACTTCGATCTCCGCGTCCGTAAAGAGGCGCTCGATTTGCAGATGATGCTGGGCCCCGAAGTGAATCCGGGTCCCGTGCGCGGCGGCGTCCCAACGATGCTATCCTGAGGAGCCTTCAGCCGGCGCGAACAGATGAAACTTCGTAGCTTCGCTCCACTCTGCACGTTGCTCCTCCTGGCCCAGCCCGCATCCGCCCGGCCGCAATCGAATTTGTCTCCTGTCTCGAGCGAGGAAGCTGCGGCGTCCGGCGTGGACGCCTTCGCGGGCGAGCTGCGCGACGTCCAAGCATCCTTGCGCGCAACGCCCCCGGCCACTCAGCCGATTACCAAGCTGGAAAGAAACCTCCCTGGAAGTTGGCGCGTTAATGCCCCCGATGGTTCCTACGAGGTTTCCACCGCGCCCTTGCGCGACTTGCTCGCGGCCGCTGCCCGCGATTCTTCCACTCGCGCTGTCAAACTCAAGCAGGCGCAGCAATGGGTCGCCGAACTCGAAAGCGAAATCACTTCGTACGATTCCCCTGGCGGTACGCCGGATTCCCAGGCGCGCGCGCGGCTCGATTCGATTCTGAGCGCGCGCGAGTTCAACTATGTTCATAAAGCCAGCGCCACGGAATGGATCCGCAACAAAATCTATCATTGGCTCGAACGCCTCTATTCTTCCCTCATGGCAAGAATCACAAAACACCCCATCGGCGAGCGCGCCTTCTTCTGGGTCCTATTGCTGGGACTGGTGACGTGGCTGGCTTTCTCCTTATTTCGATTCTGGGCCCACCGCTCCCGTTTTGAAGAACTCAAATCGCCCAGGACGTTTGCCCGGTCGCGCACGTGGCAGGAATGGCTTCGCGCTTCCAGCGAAGCCGCCGCCCGCGGCGACTTCCGCGAAGCCGTGCACTCCGCCTACTGGGGAGCGATCGCGCGTCTCGAGGACCTGCAACTCGTCCCGGCCGATCACACGCGCACGCCGCGGGAATACGTTCAGCTGTATTCGCTGCCGCACGAAGAACAACTGGCGCCTTCGGCGCGACAGAAAGAATCCCTCGCCGGCATTACGGCCCGCCTCGAGCGGACTTGGTACGGCCGCGCATCGGCCGGCCCTTCCGATTTTCAGGAATCGCTTCGGGAAGTTGAGGCACTCGGATGCCAACTGCCCTAGATCGCTCCGACCGAAAGCTGCTGCTGATTACGGGCTTCATACTGCTCGCCTTTCTGATTGCGCTGGTGTCTCTCTCTCCTAACTCGGAGGAGGGGAGCGAGACTCCCTTCCCCTCGTCTTATCTGCCCAGCCCCGGCGGTGCGCTCGCGGCGTACAGGCTGCTCGAGCAGCTTGATGCGGACGTTCAGCGTTGGGACCGCCCGCCGGCGGAGTTGCCTGAAGACTGTGCGAATTGCGTCTTGATCCTTGCCGATCCCGATGGCGCACCCACGCCAGAAGATAAAGAGGCGCTGCGCGGTTTTGTCGAACGCGGCGGCCGCATCTTGTTCACCGGGGAAAGGCTGCTCTCGTTCCTTGACGTTAGCTCGGCCGCCCTCATCCCTCAGCCGCCAGACGTCGCGGCACAGACTTACCAGTCGAATCTTCCCGTCATATTCTCCCGCGGCGCCCGCACCATTTCTCTCAAGCCGGAAGCCCTTTGGCCGCAGAGCGATTCGCCCGCCATACCTCTTTACGGTGACCTCGATTCCCCCGCCGTCATCGTTCGTCCTCTCGGTCGTGGGCGCATCCTCTGGTGGGCCGGCCCCGCGCCCCTGACGAACGCAGGCATTCGCGACCAGCGGAATATGAATCTTTTTCTGGATGCGGCCGCGGCGCAGATGCCCGTCACCGATGGTGCCCCTCGCATCTTCTGGGATGAGTATTACCACGGCGAGCGCAACTCTCTCTGGAGCTACGTCGCGGAAACTCCGCTGCCCTGGGGACTGCTGCAATTGGCTGCGCTCGGCGTCGTGGTCTTCTTCACGTTCGGCCGCCGCAGTGGTCCGATCGTGCGGCCCGCGAAGGCTTCGCGCCTCGCGCCACTCGAATTCGTGGATACGCTCGGCGGGCTGTACGAGCGCGCCAAGGCATCGGCCGCAGCCGTTACCGTTGTCTACCAGCAATTCCGTGGCGCGCTCATTCGCCAGTTGCGATTGCCAGCAAACGTGACCGACGGCGTGCTCGGCAGCGAAGCCCAGCAACGCATCGGCCTGGGCGTGGCCGGACCGAGTTTCGGCCAGAGCGGACTCGCGGATTTGCTCCGCCGCGCCGCGGCCGCCAGCCGCAATACAAATCTCAGGCCGCGTGACGCACTCGATTTGGTGCGCGAACTCGAGGAAACCCAGGTGCGGCTTGGCTTAAAATCTCACATCGCAGAACAGCGAGGTTAACGTGGAAAATTCTCAGCGGCTCGTAACGCACGTCCGCGCCGAATTCGCAAAGGTCATCATCGGCCAGTCCCAACTCGTGGACCAGCTCCTGCTCGTGCTGTTTTGCGGCGGCCACGCTTTGATGGAAGGCGTGCCGGGCCTCGCCAAGACGCTCGCCGTCAAGACGCTGGCGCGCATTTGTGGCCTGGGGTTCCAACGCGTGCAGTGCACGGCCGATCTCATGCCCGCCGACGTCATGGGCACGAACGTCTTCCAGATGGCCACGAGCTCCTTCTCGCTGCATCGCGGCCCGGTTTTCACCGACCTGCTTCTGGTGGACGAAATCAATCGCACCTCGCCGCGAACGCAGGCCGCCCTGCTCGAAGCGATGGAGGAGCGCCAGGTCACCATCGACGGCACGCGCTATCCCCTCCCCGGCCATTTCACGGTTCTCGCCACGCAGAATCCGATCGAATTCGAGGGCACGTATCCGCTACCCGAAGCGCAACTCGATCGCTTTCTCCTAAAGATTCGCGTTGGCTATCCGTCCGCTTCCGACGAGGCCGATCTGTTGCTGCGTTGCGAACAGGGCTTCGACCCGCGCAACTTCGATCAAATTCCTCTGGAGCCCCTCCCCGCCGGCGTGCTGGACGCCGCTCGCAAGGAAGTGGATTCCCTGCGCGTCGAGCCGGCGCTGCGTCCCTACCTGGTGGCGATTGTTCGCCGCACGCGCGATTGGCCCGCGATTTCTCTTGGCGCAAGTCCTCGCGCGGCCGTCGCGCTGTTCGCCGTCGCGCGCGCGATTGCCGCGGTGGAAGGCCGCGATTTCCTCGTTCCAGACGACATCAAGTCCGCGGCGCCGCCCGTCCTCCGCCATCGTTTATTGCTCAAGCCCGAAGCCGATCTCGAAGGCATCTCGCCCGACCAGGTCATCGCGGATGTTCTTCGCGCCGTGGAAGTGCCGAAATAATGCCCGAGCACGCCCAAGATTCGCCGCTTGTCCCGGAAGCCGCGGTCGCGCGCGCGAAAACCGGAAAGCGCATCGCCTTCGGCTTTGGCCCGCGCTTCTTTGTGGGACTCCTGATGGGACTCGCCTGGCTCGCTCCCGCGTGGCGTGTCCACCAGTTTCTCGCCGCCATGCTCCTCTGGGACGTTCTGTTTCTCGCCGCTTGGCTCTGGGATCTTCTTCGCTTGCCGGCCCCGCGGCAACTGGAAGTCTGGCGCCTCTGGGACGCGCGGCCCGCTCTCGGCGTGCGGTCGCGAGTTCGCCTCGCTCTTCGCAATTCGGGCCGCGTCGCGATTCGAGCGCTCATCGTGGACGAAACTCCGCTTTCGTTGCGCACCAGGCCCGCGGAAGTTGAAATCGTCGCAGGCCGCGGCCGCAGCGCCGAGACGGACTACGCGATCCTCCCTTCCGAGCGCGGCGATACCCGGCTGGGCCGCACATTTATTCGGTATCAAAGCGGGCTGCGCCTCGCCGAACGTTGGGGCGTCGCGGACACTTCCCAAATCGTGCGCGTCCTGCCGAACCTCGAGGAAGCGCGCCGGCACATGCTGTATCTCATCCGCAGCCGCCAGGTTGAGATGGAAAAACGCCGGCAGCGCCTGCGCGGCATCGGCCGCGAGTTCGAGAGCCTGCGCGAATACCGCGAAGGCGATGAAGCCCGCGACATCTGCTGGACCGCGACGGCCCGCCGCAATCACCTGGT
The DNA here is from genome assembly GCA_035626055.1 of Candidatus Methylomirabilota bacterium. Lineage (GTDB taxonomy): Bacteria > Acidobacteriota > Terriglobia > Acidiferrales > UBA7541 > DASPOJ01. Next base: position 14,080 of record DASPOJ010000203.1, read on the forward strand.
CACGCGCCTCTTTCAGATGGAGCGCAGCCAGACGGTGTGGCTGGTCCTCGACGCCGGCCGGCTCCTTCGCTCGCAAGTGATTGACCCCGCGCAGCCGATTCGTTACTCGAAGCTCGATTACGCCGTCAACGCCGCGCTCTCGCTTGCGTACGTTGCGATGCACTGCGGCGACCGCGTCGGTCTTCTCGCTTACGGCCGCGGCATCCAGAAAAATCTGGCCGCCGCCCGCGGTCCGCAGCACGTCCATTCCATCGTCGAGGCCCTCGCGCAGGTCCGCGCCGAATCCTCCGAGCCCGACCACGCCCGCGCGACGCGCTCCTTGCTGAACGAGCAAAAGCGACGCAGCCTCGTCATCTGGATCACGGATTTCGCCGAGACCGCCACCACGCCCGAAGTCATCGAAAATGCGCTGCAAATGACTCCGCGCCACCTCGTCGTCTTCGCCGCCATGGCCCAGCCGGACCTCAAAGCCCTCGCCGCCGCCATCCCCGATTCCACGACGGATCTTTTCCGCCACGCCGCTGCGCTCGAAGTCTGCCAGCGCCGCGACCTCCTTCTCCGCGGACTCCGCCAGCGCGGCGTCCTCGCCCTCGAATTGATGCCCGGCGTCATGGCCACCGCCCTGGTCAATCAGTACCTCGACATCAAAGACCGCAGCCTCCTCTAAGCGTGGTTCTTGGAGTGCGGCGGACTACGGCGCGGCGGGCCCACCTTCGTTTCGTGAGGCGGCCTACGGCGCGGCGTCCCGTCCCTAGAAGCTATCTCATAAATGCTTGGGTACCGGAAGCATGCCCACTTCAGGGGCTAAAGCCCCATGTTTGCTGCGGCTTATTGTCGGAGCTAAAGCTCCGACCCCCTAAAACCCATTTATAAGAAGACTTCTAGGCTAAATTGTCCCGCTCCGCAGGCGGGGCTGAGTCCACGGGCGCAGAATCTTGCGGCGAATCCCTTTCCGAATCATTCCCCGATTCGGCGTCCTTCTTATCTTCGTCACCATACTGAGCATCGAGTGCGAGTTGGACGTTAGCGTCCCACGAGTCCTCGCCTTCGATGCGAATCGTTTCCGCTTTGACCTGGGGAAGGGTCTGGATGATCAATTGCGAGATGTAGGCTAGGACCGCAGCGTGGCGCGGCGGGATGCGATTGCGGGCCACGGCTTCAAAGAGGTTGCCCAAAGCGAAATTGAGGTCTGTGGCGGTTTGGAACCAGCCCGAGAGCGTGGGCGGCTCGTTGCCGATGTAGTCGATGTCGAGGAGCTGCTGCTCCTGGCGGGCGTGGAACAAGCAGAAGTGACGGTTGCGCTTCCAGCGAAGCATTCCGCAGCGGCGGCCGTCGGCGGTGTGGAACGAGCATACGTCTAAGGAATCAGTTTCGGCTGACTTGGGCTTAATGGTCGTCTTCTTGGTCATGGCTGCCTCTCAGACTGGGAGAATGGAGGGTGCTACCCCCCCACCCCCGTCTTTTTATGTAAGTGCTGAATGCAAAGGGGTTACGGGCAAAAATCGTGGATCTGCTGATTCTAAAGGGTTTAAAGTCCTTTGTTTTCAGTAGTATAAGAAAATGCTCGTAAGTGCTGAATCTAAAGGACTTAAAGTCCTTTATTGTGTATGAGTTTCGAGGTGGTCGCGGAAGCGGCGGAGTTGCAGGCGTCTTGGGATGCGGCGGCACGAGTCGGTGTCTCGAAGTCACGGCTCCAGAATGGCATGAAATAGCCACATTGTCTAATATTACTTATGTGGAATTTATTTCGAACAGTGAAAATTATTTCGAAAGGGACGGCTCAGCGGGTCCAGTGTGGGCGCATGCGGTCTATCTCGGGCGACCGGTCGGGTACCCGGCGCGCATTCGAGCATCTATTGTGCCACTTCGGAGAGGTATTCCCAACTGGTAAGGGTGGGGTCTTATATTCCGCTGTGTGGGAACACTTGCAGGTTCGAGTCCTGTCCTCTCCGCCTGTTCCTATTTCTTTGCGTCGGACAATTGCTTTTGCTTGTACCCGGTGTTGCAGTACGGATGTGTGAATTGCAAATTATCAATCGAACCAGTTCCGCCGCCGACTGCACCCAATTTATGATCCTTTGAACGCGCGCTCGGATGAAGTCTGGCGTGGCAGATTGGACAACGCTCCCGATTCTCCAAGATTTGTCGCACTGTTGCGGCTTGCTGCACGGACTTTGAAAATCTCTTCTTTTTGGTCATATCTGCGGGAATGTTTGAAATATCGTTCAGTTCCATTAGGGCAGGCAAGGATTTCAGCTTCGCCACGATGTTCGCATCGTCAGTGATACCCGATCTCAACGAGGAAAAAATTGTCCCGAACATGAGGAGCATGGATTCTAAGGGGCGGGTGCGACTTCCCTTGCTGTGACCAATCTGATTTATGAAGAAGCGATGGCGTACTAAGAATTCCTCGAAGTCATTTCTTACCTTAGTGAAGGCATAAAAGTTATCGTTCGTCTTTAATTCTTTGACGAATTTCATAGTCGCCAAAAATGCTGGGGGATGAAATTTTCCAGTCGCTCCGTAAAAGTATACGGCGGGATCAAGTCCTAGCGAGCCAGAGTCAATGGTTCCGTTGTCACAAACAAGCGCGCCGATTTCCTTTACCCGCCCAAGAAATGTGAGAGTTTCAGAACCATCATGGTCATCAGCCAACTCTTGTACTTTCCCAATCTTCTTCCTGCTGATCTTGTTCTCATCCTTTTTCTGCCACATGGCCGGTAAGACATCATTGAAAATGTTTACCATGTCCAGAATCATCTTGAACGCTTCACTCGAATAAGGCTGTCCCGCTCGCGGAACATCTGGACTCGCGGTGCTGATGTCCACAATTGGACCAAAAATTACGCCGTAAACCTCCCGTGCCAAATTTTCAATTGCTCCCGCTTTCGCTAGCTTGGGAATGTAACTGGCTCCTGCCCGCATCAATGCCCGTGTAGCAATGGCATTAGGTTTCTTCCTGGCCCGGATTACATCCAGGTCCGTCGGGTCAATGGTTGCTGGTTTAGCGTTGATTCTCAGAAAAGAACTTTCCGCAACCTTCGCGTCGCCGATTACAGCCTGCATGGGCGGCTGGTAGGTTGCAATGGCTCGCCCGCGGCGAACCATGTTTGGGTCATCTGTCGCGGTTGGTGTGTTGCCCGCACGGGCAACTGTTGCATAGGGCCCGATGGTCCCATCCATCAACTCCTTGGTCTTATTGTGGAACTTCACTTGGGCAGGAGAGATGTCCGTGCCAAAAAATTCCTTCGAGATGGCTCCGTTTCCGTAGTCGTCGTTCACCCAAGCGATTAGGGCACTGAGCCGATGCGCACCGTCAACAACGTAAACTTTTCCGCTCTGTTGCGAGTGCCAAATAATGAGAGCGGGGATCAGCTCATTGTCTAGCGCGCTTTTTACCAAGTCCACGACCATCTGTGGTGACCAGTTGTTTGTGGACCTTTGAAAATCAGGTTTTCTGAGGACGCTGAAATAGAGGCGTCCCTTTTCCAGTTCCTCAATTTTGAAGATCGGTGGATTTCCAGCAGCAGCGTTGGCTTCCGTCGCTTCAAAATCTTCTCGCCGAATCAATGCGTCTAGATTTGTAAGATGAGTGGGCATCTCGCATCCCTCCAAATGAGCGGCGTACGTCACTTTACACCACCGGCCAATTGCTGGGAATGTACCTGAGAGCCGGTCGTCTGTGCAAACTGCACAATCGCCTTTAAAGTCCTTTGTATTCAGTAGTATAAGAAAATGCTTGCAAGTGCTGAATCTGAAGGACTTAAAGTCCTTTATTGTGTATGAGTTTCGGGGGGATCGCGAAAGCGGCGGATTTGCAGGCGACAAGGGATGCGGCGACACGAGTTGGGGTCTCGGAGTCACGGCTCCAGCGTGGCATGACATAGCTACATTGTCTAATATTACTTATGTGGAATTTATTTCGAACGGTGGAAATTATTTCGAAAGGGGCGGCTCAGCGGATCGAAGGTGGGAGCATCCGGCCCATCGCTTGCGAAGGGTCGGGCACCCGGCCCCTCGGGAAAACCGTGAATAAGGACGCGAGAAGAAATGCTTATCCGCGAAGAGTGGTGGGGGCTGCGCTCGTTCACGCAACTTCTTGCGCGACTGCCTTTCGTTTTGCTGGCAGAAGCGCTAACAGGACGCCTCCGATCACAAGGAATATAATTACATCCGTAAAGTTCCTGTGGACTCCGTGAATCCAGGCTTCTACGGTTTGAA
>DASPOJ010000204.1:0-6190 GCA_035626055.1 Candidatus Methylomirabilota bacterium
CTGTGCATCGCGGAAGTCTCCGACCTCTCCGTGCGCGACACCATCGCGCGCCTGATGGACGCCGGGCTCGACTCCATCCCCGGCGGCGGGGCTGAAATCCTGGATGACGAAGTTCGCTCCCGCATCTCGCGGTTGAAGTGCACGGCCGACGAATGGGAACAGATGCACCGCACCGCGCACGCCCTGGGCTTGCGCACCACCGCGACGATGATGTTCGGCTGCGGCGAAGAACTCCGCCACCGCGTGAACCATCTCGAGCGCATCCGCCGCATTCAGGAAGACACGGGCGGTTTCACCGCGTTCATTCCGTGGATTTTCGCGCCGGAGAATACGCCGCTCGGCAAAAAAGTCCCCGAAGCCACGGCCTTCGATTATTTGAAGACGCTCGCCATCAGCCGCATCGTGCTCGACAACATCGATCACATCCAATCGAGCTGGCTCACACCGGGCATCAAAATTTGCCAGCTCGGTTTGCAGTTCGGCGCCGACGACGTCGGCAGCACCCTTATCGAAGAAAATGTCGTTTTCGCCGCCGGCGTGCGCAACCGCACGAATGAATCCGAGCTGCGTCGCATCATCTTCGACGCCGGTTACATCCCCGCGCAGCGCGACACGCTCTATCGTTCCTACGCGCTGAAGTCGTAGCCGAGCGAACGGCGCGCGGCCTCACTCATCGCAACGGCGGCCGCCGCATCAAGGCAGGACAATGCGCATCCGTTTGATTTTTCTCGGGAAGACGCGGCGCGCGGACATTCGCGCGCTGGTGGAGGACTATCTTGCGCGCATTCGCCGCTTCGCGCCGATCGAAGCCATCGAGCTGCGTGAACGTTCCGCTGCAGCCGCGCGCAAACTGAAATTCGAGTCCGTCGCGAGTGTCGTTCTGCTCGACGCCGCGGGCAAGCAGCTCAGCTCGGAATCGTTCGCCAAGTGGGTGGGAGAATTGCGCGATCGCGGCGCGCGAGAATTGGTGTTCCTCTGTGGCGATGCGGAAGGTTTCCCGGAACCCATCCGCCGGCGCGCGACCGTGAAGCTATCGCTCTCTCCGCTGACCTTCTCCCACGAACTCGCCCGCGCCATGCTCGCGGAACAACTCTACCGCGCCTTCGCCATCCTAGCCGGCCACCCTTATCCGAAGTGAATGCGCGCAAGTCGCGGCAAAGACACTTCCGCGCGAAAAAATCCCTCGGCGAAAAATGGAGCTTCCGAAACCGTGCGGGGAAGCCGGCGCCGACCGCCAGTTTTCAAGCCGCTGCACTTTGCGATACAAAGAACTTGACAATACTTGCGTCATCGGGTAGCCTATTGCGCATGGCCGTCGATCCGATTCGCTCCAAAGCAACCGAACCCATTCCGATTGATGCCCGCGCCGCGGAGCACCTTCGCTACATCCGCGAAACCATGCAGAGCGCCGCGGAATTCACCGCCGTGCCCGGATGGGGAGGTGTGGCGATGGGAGTCACGGCCATCGCTGCCGCAGTGGCAGCGTCGCGGCAGAATTCGGTGCGCGCGTGGCTTGCGGTTTGGCTGATTGAGGCGTTCGTCGGGATTGCGATCGGCGCTTCCACGGCCGTGACGAAAGCGCATCGCGCCGATTCCAAAATGCTTTCGGGGCCCGGCCGGAGGTTCCTGCTTAGTTTTGCGCCGCCCATCGCCGTCGGAGCGCTGCTGACGGCCGTGCTGATTCGCTCCGGCGACATTGCGATACTGGCGATTCTGCCCGGCATGTGGCTGCTGCTCTACGGCACGGCCATCGTGACCGGCGGAGCATTCTCGGTGCGGGTGGTGCCGGTGATGGGGATTTGCCTGATTGTGCTGGGCGCCGGGGCGCTCGCGGCGCCGGCGAGTCTAGGGAATCTGTTTCTCGCAGCGGGATTCGGCGTGACTCACATCTTGTTTGGGCTGTGGATCGCCCTGCGTTACGGAGGCTAGATAACAAGTTATGGCGCGCTCATCACTAACCAGGCAGGAGCGTCCCACGTCCGCGAAAGGGCGAGAACCGCTTGCGCCGCGGATGCGCAGCGCCTCCGGAGAGGCGCTGCCCGCCAACCTCGACCGCCTGATCCACGAGCGAATCCGGCTGGGGATCGTGAGCGCGCTTGCGGCGAACCACTCGCTCACATTCAACGAACTGAAATCGCTACTGAAGACCACGGACGGCAACCTGAGCGTTCACGCGCGGAAGCTCGAAGACGCGGCTTACATCGCCTGTACGAAATCGTTCGACGGGCGGACACCGAAGACGGAATACCGGCTGACGCCGATGGGACGGCGCGCACTCGAGCGCTACCTCGATCACATGGAAGCGCTGATTCAAGCCACGCGCGAGGTAGAGCACTGAACTTTTGCACTTGGGATGGACCACGATGATTCATGGCGAGACAAGCGGCGGAGAAAGAATCGAACGATGAGCACGCAACACTCGGTCCCTTATCCAATCACAATTCCTAAAACCGCGCACGTTCCGGCGGCTCCGATGCCTCGCGGAATCCACGTCGCCATCATCTCGGACGGCAACGGGCGGTGGGCCACCTCCCGCGGGCTGCCGCGCACGGCCGGGCATCGCGCCGGCGCCGAAGCCGCGCGCCGCGTAATTGAGTCCGCGCCGCGGCTCGGCATTCACACGCTCACTCTGTTCGCGCTTTCCTCCGCGAACTGGCAGCGTCCCGCGGCTGAAGTGCAGGGGATTCTGAGCGTGCTGCACGAATACCTGATCGAGGAAACCGCGCACTGCGTTGCGGAGGGCGTGCGCTTGAACATCATCGGGCGGCGCGACCGGTTACCTTCGGCGCTGCGCCAGGCCATTGCGGACGCCGAAAGGGCAACGCGCGAGGGAAAGCGGCTGCATCTTCGTCTGGCGATTGACTACTCCGCGCGCGAGGCCATTTACCAGGCGGCCTGCCGCTTCTACAAGGTCACCCATCTCTCGCAGAATTCCTTCAGCGACGTGCTTGCCGAGGTCCTGCGGGGCGGCTCGACCGAAGTGGACTTACTGATTCGCACGGGAGGAGAACAACGCCTTTCGGATTTTCTGCTGTGGGAATGCGCGTTCGCCGAATTCGTTTTCCTGCCGAAACGCTGGCCGGATTTCACGGTCAGCGATCTCGAAACGGCATTGCATGAGTTCGCCGCACGAGAGCGCACCCGCGGCGCCCTGCCTGAAGCCGACGCCATTGCCGGGTGAAGAATCTCCTCAGCAACCTAACTAAGGATTGGCCTGCTCGGGGTAGTTTCGGTTTTGCACGTCACACATCCAGGCGGATTGTTTCTGAGTGCGCCGTGACTCGGAAACACCCGCTGAAGTATGGCGAATGACTACGTCCTCGGTTTTCCAGCTATCCGTCCCACGGCACGCTGCGTCCGGGTTCGCAAACCCACATTCCTGAAAGGGAATTCCGCGCGCAGAGAGCAATCTCAAAGCTCCCCGCGCCGCTCCAGTTGCTTATAAAGAGGGACTTGCTCCGACAGTTCGTCTACAGCGGCTGGGCGGGATAGGAAGAATGTGAACGATGCCGAACGGCTGACCAACCAGCGAGGGGCGGGACGCCCCTCGCCGGTCGAATTCCTGTGTTCACGAGTTCACCAATTCGATGTTGCGCTTGGCACGTAGTGCGGGGCGTTTGCATACATCGTTCCAGAGGGCGAGGGCGTAGTAGATCCGGTGCAGGTGATGTATATGGTCCCACCGGGATACGTCGAGCTGTTTGTATAGCCCTCGCACCCGTTCCCCTGGTAGTAGATTGTCGCTCCCGGGGTTGCGTCCTGCAAGGTGAACCACCAGGTGGCCGAATTATAGCCATTCATCGTGAAGCCACCGTTGGACACGTATGGAGTTTGAGCCAGGTGTGGCGGGTAAGGAAACCATCCGCTGCCGACTGGGCTGCCCCAACCGGTTACTAAGCTGTAGCCCTTTGTCGCACAGTGGACATTTTTGAGGTCGCAGCCAGGAACTTCATGGAAGTAAGTGCTGTAGCTAGAACTCAAGCCAGCTGAATAAATGATAGGATTTATGAACCCTTCGGTCGGCTGACCGTTGGCTACATCCTGCTGGTTCACGAGCGCCATGAAGCCTGCCCAACGGGGAGCCGCGAAACTGGTGCCGCCAGTCTCTGAACAGGAGCCAAGACTGCAATAGTAGTCGGAATTGCCTTCTGCAGCCACGTCCGGACCGTTACGGTAGACGGTGGAGGCTCCGTTCACGCCATTCAATCCAGACTGATAGTAAGGAAACGAAGGAAGCGGTACGTCATCGGGACTGATGCCGCCGCCACTGCTAGGCCACGCCGTTTCCGAGACCCAGGATCCTCCCGGCGCGGAGGTTGTCAGCACGGTGCCGCCCACTGCGGTGACATAGGCGTCTTCCTCCGGATAAACGAAGATGCTAGGGGACCACGCACCATAGTCTCCGGAAGCGGCGAAGAGGTCCTGGCCACTCGCGATCATTTTCTCGAATATACTGTCGTTGGAATATAGGTTTTGCGGTTCCGGACGCCAGTTCCAAGAAATGCTGAACTGTGAACAAGAATCGGCAGCCATCTGACTGAAGATGGCGGCATCGTCCGAGTTGGACGGGAACTCATAGTTGCCGGATGTGGTCCAGGCGTCAGGAACAATATAGACACGGATCTGGCTGACGCCAGGAGCCATGCCAATTGCTTGGGCAATGTCGAGCACAACCTCGGCTTCATAAGCAGGAGCGTAAGGGTTGGGGTCATTTACGTATTCATTTACTGTGCCCCCGTTTAGCAGTACGTTGGTGATGGGGACGTTGAAGGTTCCGCCTCCGTTCGGCACTGTGTAAGTGAGAATATAATTTGGATTTGGGCCATTGGAAGTATAAGAAGCAGGGGAAGTATCATACGATAAAGTCTCCGCCACATCGCTGATCGCATATCCCTCGAACTCAGCGAGACCAATGCACTGACCGCTTCCGGTCATAGAGGATCCGCCGTAGTAGGCCACTCGGATGTCGTTGGGAAGAAAACTGTTGCCGGGGCCTGAACCAGCCGCATTTACGACGCTATTTGATCTCGACAGAGCGGGCCGTGGAATTGAGAAGTTGTTCAGACCGGAAATGTATGTGACCGGCAGGCCCGCCGGGAGAGAGGGTTCGCGGTCCGGCGAGAAGAACAGCCGATTCTCCGTCGGATGTTGATAGACGTTCATTGTCACGTTGAATGCGTCTTCGATCTGAGCTGCGGTTCCGAGAGCCGATACGGTCAGCCGGTGATCGGGCGTACTCGTTACGGTGAAGCCTTTTGCCCGGACAAAATCAACGACTGCTTGATAGTCCTCCGGGGTGGGGCTGAATCGCGCGGCGAATTGCTCGGTGTTCAAGAATTGATGGTAGTTAGGACTGGAGGGATCGTACAGGTCCTGTATGAGGTTGTGCAACTCCGCTTCGTTGCGCAGCGAGAGCACAAGGGAGAAATAGAGTTTCTGTGTCGATGGCAGATGCGCCACGAATTGCACTTGTCCGTTCGTAATTTCCGGGAGGACGTGACCGTGCAAGACTTGAACGGGTTGCTGCGCCCATCCTGTTAGTGCGAAGGCCAGGATTAGGAAGGGCATTACTCTGCGCGTGAAGAATGAAACAGGGTTCATCGCGGTATCTCCTTTTCACAGATCAGGCTTACTTGGATCAGGTTCTTCAACTCCGAGAGGCGATAAACGAGTTTGGGCCGTCTGTTCACATCTCGGCCATTAAACTGCTGATATCTGGAGCGCGGAGGGCCTTAGTACGGCAGATGGAGTAATTTAATGGACGTACAATTGAAAATCTAGGGAAGTATCTACAGCTTAAAAGTACCTGTCAAGACCTAAATTGAAAAAGCTCTTAGCTGGCCGGTGCTTCGACTCTTGGAGGACAAGCAACTTGCTTCCGTCAAATTGGCTTCATTCCGGATCGGCCGGTCTGTCGGTGCTACATCGTGGCAACCCAGACCCCGTTCCTCGGTGCGCAGCGGGCTTCGTGGATTCTGGACGTATGGCCGCCAATTCGGCCTTTCGGCACGGCTGAAGTCGTGCTCTCCCGTGCTTCCCAGCGAACTCGCGAGGGATGTCTAGGTACATCGTATCCCCCGGCATCGTTGAGGTAGTACTCCAGAAAGACCGGCGGGAGCAAGCAAAGTTCCAGCGGCGAGCGAGGAGCGATCCGCTCGATGATTTGCCACGGGCTCTGATTCTCTTTGTG
>DASPOJ010000205.1:0-8437 GCA_035626055.1 Candidatus Methylomirabilota bacterium
CAGCAGAAATTGCGGTTTCGCGGACCGAGATGGGTCGCCAGCGCAGCGTTCCACGCCGAAGCCAGCGCGCTCCAGAGTCCGCCGATCTGAGGCAGGTACCAGCGAAACGTCGTGGCGGCGCCGATTTTCGCATCCGCCAGAGGTGCCACCAGCTTGGATAGCCACGCGCGCCCGGGCCTCCCGTCGGAATCACAAAATACGAAGGCGTCGAATTTGTTCTCTGCGCGCTCGACGGCCACGCGCAGATTGTTAACTTTTTCTGAGCAGTCGTGCGGGTGACCCGCGATGATCACGTGCGCCGGATGCTTGCTCGCTGCGACGATGCGGTCCACGATCTTGCGCGCCGGGTCCTCCGAGCTCGCAAGAGAGAAGAATATTTCGTAATTGGGGTAGTCGAACCGCGTCAAAGCTTCGAGATTCAATTCCAAGCCCGGCTCGATCCCTTTTACGGGACAAAAAACCGCAACCGTCGGCGCATAAAATCCCTGGTGGCTCATCGCCCGCCGCCGCGCCGTTTGGAACCAGCGCAGCGTGTCCCACAGATTGTAGAGACCCTGCAGGATTTGCTCGATAACGAGGATGTAGAAGAGGTAGAACATCTCCCCGCCGCCGGTTCGAGCATAGCAAACATTTCCGCCGCCGCACTGTGCCGCTACGCTCGATGCAGCTAGAATGACAGCGCACGTTTCAGCACAAGGAGAACCGCCACAATGTCGCCTCTCATTAATTCCAGTATGGTCACCGGAACTTTTGATCTCCCCGGCTATCGCATCGTGCGCGTCTGCGGAATCGTCCGCGGCATCGTCGTCCGGTCACGCAGCGTCCTCGGCAATTTTGCCGCCGGAATCCAAACCATCGTCGGCGGCAATATCACCATCTTTTCCGATCTTTGCGAGAAGACGCGCGAGGAGGCTTACGAATTGATGCTGCAGCACGCTGTTGAGCATGGCGCCAACGCCGTTGTCGCCATGCGCTACGACGCCACCGAAATCATGCAAGGCGTGACCGAAGTGCTGGCCTACGGCACCGCCGTCATGGTCGAGAAAGCTTCTTAGCGTCGCGCTCCCCTCCGCAATCCGCCTCTCCGCCCCTTCCACATCGGGCGGCTGAGGTTTGAGTGTGCGGTGATACACTACGGCGCCAGCCATGAACTGCCCTGCTTGTTCGGCTCCGGTCTCGGCGACGAATCACTTCTGCCCCTCGTGCGGCAAAACCCTCGATCTCGACGCCTCGCCCACCATTCTGGGTTCTTCTGCGGAAGCTCTGCCGGAGACGACGTCGGCGTCGTCGCCCGCGCCGCCGCGCGTGCCACAGCATGCTCCGACTCCCATCCCATCCACGGGCCGGGACGGCCGTTTACTGCCGGGCACGATTTTGGCCGAGCGTTACCGCGTGGTCGCGCTGGCGGGCCGCGGCGGGATGGGCGAGGTGTACCGCGCCGAGGACATCCGGCTTGAACAGGAAGTGGCGCTGAAATTCTTGCCGGCGGCCCTGGCGCAGAACGCCGCGGCGCTCGCTCGCTTTCACCGCGAAGTGCGCGTGGCCCGGCAGGTGTCGCATCCCAACGTCTGCCGCGTTTTCGATATCGGAGATTCCGGCGGCATCCCGTTCCTCACGATGGAGTACGTGGATGGCGAAGATCTCGCGGCACTGTTGCGGCGCATCGGACGTTTCCCCGCGGATCGCGGCGTGGAAATTGCGCGGCAGGTGTGTGCCGGCCTCGCCGCAGCGCACGATCACGGCGTCATCCATTGCGATTTGAAGCCGAGCAACGTGATGCTCGATGGACGCGGCCGCGTGCGCATCACTGATTTTGGCTTGGCCGGAATCCAGGGTGATCTCCGCGACGCGAATTGTGGCGGAGGCACGCCCGCCTACATGGCTCCGGAACAACTAGCCGGCGGTCACGCGAATGTCAAGACGGACCTTTACGCGCTCGGTCTCGTGCTCTACGAAATCTTCACCGGCAAGCGCGCGTACGAGGCTGCCTCGGTTCCCGAATTGGTTCGCTTGCGTGAATCTTCATCACCAACCAGTCCAACCACACTAGTTCGTGACCTCGATCCTCTGGTCGAGCGCGTGATTCTGCGATGCCTCGAGAAGGACCCGGCCCGGCGTCCCGCGTCCGCGCTTCAAGTTGCGGCGGCCCTGCCCGGTGGCGATCCGCTTGCTGCCGCGCTCGCCGCCGGCGAAACGCCCTCACCCGAAATGGTTGCCGCCGCCGGCGAGACCGAAGGCCTGAAGCCGGCCATCGCGGCCGCAATGCTCGGCGGGTTTCTGCTCTTGTTGTTCAGCTCTTTTTTCTTGTTGGCTCGGTTCCAAACTCCCGCCAATGTCGCGCTGGACGAGCCTCCGGAAGTCCTGCACGCAAAGGCTCAAGAGTTAATCGGAAGATTCGGATACACCGATGTCCCCGAAGATTCTGCCGACGGTTTCTTCTACCATGGAGATCTCACCGAATACGTCGCCCAGCACGACCGATCCGCTAGGCGCTGGCAGAAGATTCGTGGCGGGATTCCCTCGGTGGGTGCGTATTGGTACCGGCAGAGTCCGCGAGATTTGTTCCCGGAGCGCTTCACTGGGACTGGGTTTGCAGATAACTTGGTGACGGGCGAAGACCCGCCTCCCGATATCAGCGGAATGGTTTCCGTGGCGCTGGATGCGCAGGGCCATCTCATATCATTTGAAGCGGTTCCGCCTCAGCACGATGTCTCTGCTAGCGGGGCCGGGCAGGCTGCGGATTGGTCTTCGCTGTTCACCGCGGCGGGCCTCGATCTGTCGCAATTTCACACGGTGACGCCACAGTGGTCGCCACGAAATTTCGCTGATTCCCGGGTGGCTTGGGAAGGAACGCCACCAGGGCGCCCAGATCTGACGTTGCGCGTCGAGGCTGCTTCCTACCAAGGAAAGCCGGTTTCGTTCGCTCTCGTTTGGCCCTGGACGCAGCCGGGCCGCATGGAGCCGGCGAAGCGCGCACAACGTTTCAGCGTCGCCTCCGCGATCGACATCATCCTGTTCCTCACGATCATTATTGGTGGCCTGTTGATCGCTCGCTACAACTTGAAACTCGGACGCGGCGACTCGCGCGGAGCCGCTCGCCTGGCTCTGGCGATCGTGGCGATTCGCCTGGCGGGGTGGTCTATTGGGGCGCATCACGTGCTCGCGAGCGATGAGATTGGGCTCTGGTTCGAGACAATTTCGCTTGCTCTCTTCAATGGGGCCCTCGCCTGGGTGGTTTATGTTGCGCTCGAACCGTTTGTCCGGCGACGTTGGCCGCACATTCTCATCTCCTGGAATCGTTTGCTCGCAGGCCAGTTCCGCGATCCGCTCGTTGGCCGGGACGTTTTCGTGGGATTGATCTTTGGTGGACTGCTGGGACTGCTGGGTGCTTTGGACTACGCATTGCCCGGCTGGCTGGGAAGACCATCGCCCACTCCCGGCTATTCATCCATTACCTACCTAAATGGCCTGCGCCTCTCCGTCGGAGACCTGTTTGTCCTGCTCCCGACCGAATTCATGCAGGCTCTTTTCCTTTTCTTCCTTTTCTTCTTGCTGCGGCTCGTTCTTCGGAAGGAGTGGCTGGCCGGACTTGGCTTCCTGGTGATTTTCAGCGTGATGAACGGATTGCGCGGCGATGACCCCGCGATTCAGGTGATCATGACGGCCATTTCGTGCCTGGCCTTACTATTCACCTTGACGCGTTTTGGGTTGGCAGCGCTGACCGCGGGCCTGTTTTCGGCTACGGTTCTGGAAAACACTCCGTTGACGGTGCACCTCGGCGCCTGGTACGGCGGCCCAACCTGGATTTGCTTGGTCTTGTTGCTCGGGCTCGGCTTTTGCGCGTTCCGAATTTCGCTGGGCGGCCGCAAACTCTTTCCCGAATCTGTTCTCGAGGCGTGATCCGCAACCGGATTTATCGGCTGGGGCGAAGCCGCAGGGTCTCCGACAGAATTTTCTCCGTCGCGCGGATCATCTCTGTGTGGAATCCCGCGGCCGCGCGCCGCGCCTTCTCCATCATCGAGGGATCGAGCAGGATCGCGCAGCGGTCGGCAAAAGGCTCAGTGGGCGACTCGAATCCGCCGGCCGAACGAATCCTCTGCTCGCCGGGCGACATTCGCGCGTAGAGACCGAGATCGCGCTGGAATTGGGCGGCTTCTTCCAGTGGCCAGTCCCCCGCGCGGCCCAACGAAGAAAAATACTCCCGGAAGAAAGCGTCGGTCGCGGCCTGTGCGTCTCCCGCGAGAGATGCGCCGCGGCGTTTGCCGAAAAAACGCGGAAGTTGCGCGCGCACCTCGATCGTCATCGCGAGCAGCGCCTCGCGCCCAATGGTCTGTTCGAGCTCGCTGACCTGCTTGGCATTCGCGGCCACGGCTCGCCGCTCATTTTCCTCTGCGTACCTGAGGATGAAGCGCCGGACAATGCCATCGCGCCACGCCGCGCGCGCCAGTGCGTTCGCGATGGCGCTGCCGTAGGAAGGGAAGAGCTTTTGCGTGTGCGGCATCCGGCCCCGCTCAGGACGTCATCTCCCGGATTCTACGTGTTGCGGCCAGGAAAAGCGAAAGGGCGAACCCGAAGGCCCGCCCTTTCATCCGCACTTGCGATTCGACGGTCACAACTCAGTGCACCGCGGGAGGAGCCGCTGCCGGAGGAAGCGGTTCCGGTTTCACCACGAGAGCCACCGGCGACTTTGCCAGCGCCCACTCCAGGGCTTGATCCACCGTGCGAACGTAATGGACCTCCATCCCCTCGAGGATGTGCTCTTGCAGATCCTCTTTCACGTTCGGCTCGTTTTCGGCCGGCAAAATGACTTCGCGGATTCCCGCGCGCTTCGCGCCGAGGACTTTCTCCTTGATCCCGCCGACCGGCAGCACCACGCCGGACAGCGAAATCTCCCCTGTCATCGCCACGCGCGGACGCACTGGCCGGCCCGAAAGCATGCTGACCAGCGCCGTCACCATCGCAACACCCGCCGAGGGCCCGTCCTTGGGTACCGCGCCCGAGGGCACGTGAACGTGAATGTCCTGCTTGCGGAAGAAGTCCGGGTCGATCCCGTACCGCTCCCCGTTGGCGCGCACCCAGGTGAGCGCCGCAGTCATGGACTCCTGCATGACCTCGCCGAGGTGCCCGGTCATTGTGAACTGCTTTCCACCGCGCATGCGGCTCGCCTCGATGAAGACAATGTCGCCGCCCGCCGGCGTCCACACCAGACCTACCGAAACTCCCGGCTGCTTCACGCGATCTTCCACTTCGCGTTCGGAGCGGAATTTCGGCACGCCAAGAACTTCGCGGACCACCTGGGGCGTGACCACGAGTTTATCGCCCTGTTCTTCCGCGATGCGCCGCGCTTGCTTGCGGACGAGCGTCGCGATCTCGCGTTCGAGATTGCGGACACCGGCCTCGCGCGTGTAGCTGTGAATGATCTCGTGCAATCCCGCCTCCGGGAATTCGATCTGTTCGCCAGCCTTGAGCCCGTGCTCGGCCGTCTGCTTGGGAACCAGGTACTTGATGGCGATATGGATCTTTTCCACTTCCGTGTAGCCGGGAAGTTCGATCACTTCCATCCGGTCGCGCAGCGGTTCGGGAATCGGGTCCATCCAGTTCGCCGTCGCGATGAACAGAACCTTCGAGAGATCGAACGGCGTATCCAGATAGTGGTCCCGGAACGAGGAGTTCTGCTCCGGATCCAGCACCTCCATCAAAGCCGCCGCGGGATCGCCGCGGAAATCGCGGCCGAGTTTGTCCACCTCGTCCAGCATGAAGACGGGGTCATTCGTTTCCGCCCGGCGCAATCCCTGCAGGATCTGTCCCGGCAAAGCGCCGATGTAGGTGCGCCGGTGGCCGCGAATCTCGGCTTCGTCGTGCATCCCGCCGAGAGAAATGCGCACGAACTTCCGGCCGAGCGCCCGGGCGATGGATTTCCCGAGCGAGGTCTTGCCTACGCCGGGCGGCCCGACGAAGCAAAGGATGGGGCCTTTCATCCCGGGCTGAAGCTTTTTCACCGCAAGGTAATCCAGGATGCGCTCCTTGACCTTTTGCAAATCGTAGTGGTCCTGGTCGAGGATCTCGCGTCCATTTGCGATGTTGATTTCCGCGGTGCCCGAGGACTTGGCCCACGGCAACGAAGTCATCCACTCCAAATACGTCCGCGCGACCATGTACTCGGCGGAGGCGGGCGTCATCTTTTGCAGCCGCTTCAACTCGCGCTCGCATTCCTTTTTCGCCTCGGCAGACATCCCGGACTGCTCGAGTTTCTCGCGCAGCTCTTCAATTTCCGCCTGGCCGTCGTCTGAATCACCCAACTCCTTCTGAATCGCCTTGAGTTGTTCGCGCAGCAGATACTCCCGCTGACTTTGGCTCACTTGTTCCTGCACCTGATCGTGAATCTTGCTTCGGAGTTCGAGGACTTCGAGTTCCTTCGACAATTCACGGATCAGCATCTCGAACCGCCTTCTCACGTCGGCGGTCTCGAGCAGCTCCTGACGAAGCAGCGTCGAAAGCGAAGGCAGATTGGCCGCGATGAAATCGGCGAGCCGCACGGGATCGTCGATGTTCAACGCTGCGGTTTGGAGGTCGTCGGACAGTTGCGGCGAGCGGGCGACGACATCGCGGAACAGATCGCGCGCGTTGCGTTCCAGGGCTTCCAATTCGTTGTCTTCTGGGCCGACGATATCCTCCTGCGGCGCGACGCGCGCCCGCAGAAACGGCCGGAAGCTCACCAATTCGACGATTCGGATTCTGTACAGCCCCTCCAGGAACACTACGGCATTCCCGTTTGGCATGCGCACAAGCTTGTGGATCTTTGCAGCGGTACCCACCGCGTGCAGGTCGGCCGCTCCAGGTTCCTCGACGCGCGGATCATGCTGCGCCACGATGCCCAGAGTCTTCTCGTCGCCCTGCAGCGAGTTCAGCAGCGCCAGAGAACTGTCCCTGCCGACCGTGATGGGCTGGATGCCTCCCGGAAACAGGACAATCTCCCGGACCGGAAGTATGGGCAGCTCGTCGGCGGTGCGTCTATCGGTTGCGGTCATGTTACCCCCAAGGGTTCGGCCAACTCCAAAAGAGCACTTACACAGCCATTAGATGCAGGGAGCCTAGAATGTGACGCAAGATGCCAGCAAAAGGCAATCAATAAATCTTAGTTTGTTGAACTAAAGATTAGACGCGCCATACTCCGTCCACGTTTCATCTACTTCCCTGAAAATAAAGCATTAACTTGAGGCGCCCGCCTACCCCCGTAGCTTGCCTAGCCATCATCTTCATAGTATTCCCCTCCGCCCGGGCCGGATGGCGACCGCGTGCCATCTCCTGGACGTTGCGTCTGGACAAGCCTTGTCCGGACGAGTCCTGGACTGGGCATCGGTTCAAGCCTCAGGGAGAATAGCTGCCGCGAACAAACGCCAGGGCCTCGTCGCGCCCTCTTAACTTGCCGTCCAACTGGGCATCCTCGATCGCTTGCAAGATCTCCTTGAAACGCGGGCCCGGGAGGAAGCCCATCTCTTTGAGGTCTTCCCCGGTGACAAGCCGGGCTGGCCGGACTTCCTCGGGCGGAGTCTCAGCGACGAAGCGCCGCACGAACTCATACGCATCGAGGTGGCGATGGCTCGAGAGACAATCCAACCGGTGCAGCTCGAGATGCTCCTCGAATCGCGGGAGGCGCACGAACCGCTTGAGCGTGGAAGTCCGCATCTCTGCCACGTCCTTGAAGCGCAAGTGATTGGCCACGAGCGACTCGATCTGAGCGATGTCGTCATTCGAGAAGCGCAACTCGCGGCATATCGCTTTGGCCATCACGGCGCCGATCTCCACGTGGCCGTCGAAGCGAATCCGCTCGCCGGGTTCCGACGGCGGCCTGAAGGTGGGCGGTTTCCCCACGTCGTGCAGCAACACTCCCCAGGCGAGCGTGGGCGAGCAGCCCGCAGTCAATTGTTCGAGCATCAGCAGGGTGTGAGTCCACACGTCGCCTTCCGGATGGAATAGCGGAGGTTGCTGGACGCCTTTCATTCGAGCGATGTCCGGCAGCAAAGGCGAGAGCAATCCGGCTTCATCTAGGATCTCGAAGGCGCGTCGCGCGGCGCCTTCCGTGAGAAGCCGGGTGAGTTCCTCGCGCAGGCGCTCTGCGGAGACTTGCCGCACGAGCGGCGCGAGTTTGCGGATCGCGGCGAACGTCTGGGCTTCGATGCGATAGCCGAATCGCGCTGCAAAGCGTACCGCGCGGACGAGCCGCAATTTGTCTTCCGCAAAGCGGCGTTCGGGATCGCCGATCGCGCGGACGAGTCCCGCCTTCAAATCGTCGCGGCCGCCGACGAAATCCAACACTTTGCCGGATTGCGGATCGAGCAGCAAACCGTTGATCGTGAAATCGCGCCTCCGGACGTCTTCCTCGGGCGTGCGCGAATAAACGACATGGTCCGGGTGGCGCCCGTCGGAGTAACCGAGG
>DASPOJ010000206.1:0-2124 GCA_035626055.1 Candidatus Methylomirabilota bacterium
GGTGGATGGCAAAGAGGAGAAACCTTACGATGACATCGGCCAGGGGAGTCTCGTCTTCAGCCCGGACAGCCGCCGGGTGGCCTATACGGCCAAGGTCGGCGACAAGTGGGTTGTTGTGGTGGATGGCAGAGAGGAGAAACCTTACGATGACATCCTCGAGGGGACTCCCATCTTCAGCCCGGACGGCCGCCGGGTGGCCTACGCGGCCACCGTCGGCGAGAAGCAGTTTGTCGTGGTGGATGGCAAAGAGGGAAAACCATACGACGGTCTCCTCAAGGGAACGAAAATGAGTTTCGATTCCGCCAACGAACTTCATTACCTCGCTTTTCTTATGAACACCCCAGAGCGGGCAGACGTCTATCTCGTCGAGGAGGCGTTTTTCTGAGCAAGCCGCACCGAAGAGATCACCGGCGACCAGCGGAAAGCCCGCGCCTGTTGCTGTCCCAACGATTCGGGCCAAGGGTCTCCGGGAAGACGAGGAATCTTCCCGCAACCAACGAAGCCCGGCCGCCTGAAGCGCATCGCTGAACGGCGCGAGAAGGAAAAAACAATCCCCGAAATCGAAAAACTACGGAGCACGATGCCTCTTCCGGCTAATCCATCCGGCCGTGTGAGGCGCAAACTGTAGAAGTGGCCACACCCATCATTTCGATTCGAGCCGCCACGGGATAACTCCCCGATTGTCGCCCACCGGAAACTATCGCAAGCGGGGAGTCCGCTAAAGGCCCAAGCACTGATAAATGCGGTATCCGGAATTTGACCCAACGTCCGCGACCGGCGGGCTTTGAATGCCTCTCCCGCGTGCCCTATAATCGAGGACTTATTTCTTTAATGGAGACCCGTGTATCACGTTCTTGAAGCGCGCGTCCGCGCTGCGTTGCGCGAATTCCTCAAGCGCCGCTATTCCCTCGACGTCCCGCTGAGCGGGATCACCGAGCGACCCCCGAAGATCGAAATGGGCGAGCTTGCGTCGCCCGTTGCCTTCGATCTGGCGAAGCGGCTGAAGCGAGCGCCACGGCACATCGCGGAGGAGATCGCCGCTGAAATTGGCTCGATTGACGGCGTGGAACGCGTGGAACTCGCGGGCGGCGGCTACCTGAATTTCTTTTTTGCGCGGTCGCCGTTTTTTGCTGCGGCCCTTGCCGCCTCGCGCGGCGAGCGTCCCGCCATCTCTGCCGATGCGCCCAAAGCCATCGTCGAGCACACAAACATCAATCCCAACAAAGCCGCGCACATCGGCCATCTGAGAAACGCCGCGCTCGGCGACACGTTCGTGCGCCTTCTGCGCTACTCGGGCCGCCGCGTCGAAGTGCAAAATTACATCGACAACACGGGCGTGCAAGTGGCCGACGTCGTCGTCGGCTTCCAGCAGCTTGAGAAGAAATCCGCTGCGGATGTCCGCGCCATGGCCGAAGCGCCGAGATTCGATTACGCCTGCTGGGACCTTTACGCGCGCGTAACGCAATTCTTCGAGGAAGACAAGACGCGGCTGGCGCTGCGCGCCCAGGCGCTGAAGGAAATTGAAGCGGGCCGCGGCGCCGCCGCGGAGATTGCCGAGACGCTTTCGCTTGCGATCGTGCGATGTCACCTGCGCACGATGTCGCGCCTCGGAATCGAATACGATCTCTTGCCCCGCGAAAGCGAAATCCTTCATTTGAATTTCTGGGAAGCGGCCTTCGCACAATTGAAGGCGCGGGAGGCGATCCATCTCGCGGCTGAAGGAAAGAACGCCGGGTGCTGGGTGATGCGCACAGGCGAATCGGGAGAATCTGAAGATTCCGATGATGACGCCAAGATTATTGTGCGCTCGAACGGCACCGTCACCTACGTCGGAAAGGACATCGCCTACCAGCTCTGGAAATTCGGTCTTCTTGGACGCGATTTTCATTATCGGCGGTTTGACACCTATGCGGATGGCCGCACGCTTTGGGTGACGACCTCCGGCGCCGGCGATTCGCAAGCGCCCGCCTTCGGCCGCGCGCGCGAAGTCTTCAACGTGATTGACGCGCGTCAGGCGTATTTGCAGCGCGTCGTTGTCGCAGGCTTGCGCGCGCTCGGCTTCAATGCCGAGGCCGATCGCTCGACGCACTTTTCCTATGAAATTGTTGCGTTGTCACCGCGCTG
>DASPOJ010000207.1:0-5010 GCA_035626055.1 Candidatus Methylomirabilota bacterium
AGGATTTTCAGCAACGTAGACTTGCCGGCCCCGTTCCGGCCGATCAGACCGACGACTTCGCCGACGCTTACGTCGAAGGAAACGTCTCGCAGCGCCCAAATCTCCTGCGGGCCTTTCTTGGGTTTCGCACCCTTGCGCGGCCGAAGCCAGCCGTAGGGCGCGCGCACAGCGTCTTCGAGGCGATGGCGCAAACCTGTGTACCGCATCCGCTCGCCGAGGCGATAGAGCTTGCTGATTCCTTCGACATGTATGGCGGTCTGGCTCATCGTTTACACCACATCCGCGATTGTGCCCTCCATCGCGTGGTAGTAGATCAGGCCACCGAAGACAACGAACAAGACCGCCCCAGCGGACGCAGCCAGAAGCGCGCCTGGGGGCTGCCCGTGCCCCGACAGCGACCAACGAAATCCCTCAATCACTCCCGCCATGGGATTCAAGCCGTAGAGCCAACGCCAGCGCGCCGGCACCATCGAGCTGGAGTAGACCACCGGGGAAGCGAACATCCAGAAGTTAATCAAGAACGGAACGACGTACCGGACGTCGCGATACAGGGCGTTAAGCGCGGAAAGCCAAAGCCCCACGCCCAGGGCGGTCAGAATCGATAGGAGCACGAAGACCGGGAGCCAGAGCATCGCGAGGGTCGGCACCATGCGGTAATGGACCAGCATCACTGCGGCCAGTGCGAGCGCGATACCGAAATCCACGAGCGGGGAAACCACCGCAGAGAACGGGAGCACAACTCGCGGAAAGTAAACTTTCGTGATGACCTGCTGCTGGTCGACAACGATGTTCGACGCATTTTGCAAGGCTGTTGCGAAATACGTCCACGGCAACAAGGCCGCAAAGTAGAAAATCGGATACGGCAATCCGCGCGAGTCGAATTTGGCGAGCTTGCCGAAAAACAACCAGAAGACCATCATCGTGAGTAAAGGCTGCAAGACAGCCCAGGCCGCGCCGATAAAGGTCTGTTTGTAGCGGACTTTGATGTCGCGCCACACAAAGAAGTAAAGCAGTTCGCGGTAATTCCACGCCTCGCGGAGATCGAGCGCAAACCAGCCCTTGGGCGGTGCGATCCTCACGAGCGAAACGCCGCTGGATTGGGGCGCGAATTGTGCTTCCGAGACGCTCATTTCGACCTCAATTATCTCCGGAATGCCCTTGCTGCTGAATGTCTTGCTGCTCGATTTGTTCCATCATCGAACTGCGCCGCGTTAGGTATGTCTTCACGCTGTGTGAAATTCGCGCGGGCACAACAACGAATTGGTTCTTCGTCATTTGGGACCAGGAGATCGGGCCGCGCGCAGGAACCAAATGCGTTCCCCACTGAAAAATAAATCCGACATTCCAAATCACCAGCAATCCAATCGTCGCCCCGGCCAGAGCCACTGCGCGCTTCTGCGACTTCATCCAGTCACCGAGCGCGCCGAACAATGCCGCCAAACCCAGGATGAACAACGGCGTGAGGGATATAAAGAAGCGATTACCGTATGAAGACAGGCCGTCCCAATCCGGGTAACTGGCAATGAAGTAGAAGTACGCAAGGAATACAAGAATCAGAGAGCCGCTTAGCAGCCGGTCTCGCTTCCAGAGCAACAACAGGCCGATCGCTGCCAGCAGAAGAATCGGGGTCCAACTAAACAGCCCGTGGTCCGAAGAGAAAAGCACCTTGGCGAACACCGGGGAGGTCCAGTTCCAAGATGCAATCGGCCGGTAACCGGAGGCCGTGAATGTGCCGTAGAGAATCTTGCGCGTCACGAGCGTTGGCAGCAACGCCACAACAAACGCGACTCCGAAGAGAGTCCAATTCGCCAACAGAGCCGCTGAGGCCCGGCGGCGCTGATCCTGCCCATCGCTCACGCCGCTCACGGCCGCCATCGACTCCACTCCGGGCAGTAGAAGCAGGATCGCATTCGGGTAGTAGATATCGGCCATGAGCCCCGCAATCAACCCCAGGAAGACCCACTGCACCAGCGATCGCTTTGAGCGCGTTCTATCCCAGTACCATAAGAACAGGGCAACGCCGAAGGCGGAGTGCGCGTGCGACCAGGAGGGATTGAAATACATATACACGGGCAGCGAACTGGCCCACCAGATTCCCAGCGTGGCCGCCATCGCCCAGCGCGCGCCCACGTACTTCCGAGCCACAAGAAACGATAGCCAGAGACCGAGAAAACCATAAATCGCGGTCGTGACCGCCATTGAGATGAGGTATGGCGGTGAATACCCGTCGGCGGGAATGCGAGCGCCAAAACGGTCCAGAGCCAAGACGACCCCGTGCACGCTGGCAATCACAGGCGACCACAGCAGGGACGGCCCGACGGAAAAATGATTTCCCACGTAGCCCGTTGGCGTGTACTGATCCGGCAGAAGATGGCCGTTGGAATCAATGCGCGATTCAAGAAAGGAAGGATTCGCGGCCAGCCAGTCGTTTTCGAATCGAATGTCGTGATCGATCAAGATCGAACGAACGTAAGCGTAGTACCCGACGCCATCTCCACGTACCCACGGATTGACCAGGGGCAGGCTGAGCAGGAACAAGAGGAGAAGCCACTTCTCCTGCTTTGAGAAGCGGGGGCGGCTTGGCTCATGTGATTGTTCCGTCTGCATTCCGTGAGGCCTCTCTGTCCGAATCTGACTCCGGCTTGTCTGCCCTGAGTCTCTGAGCGCGCCTCTTCAGTTCACGCGCACGAAAATTGCGTCTCTCGCGGCGATCGAAGCTAAGTTTCCCACAGGTACCGATGTTGTGCGTGGCGAGGAGCAACATGATTGGCGGAGCCCGGCGACCCGTTCGAACCGGCTTGAGTCGCATTCCCTCGGCCTCCGCGAAAACCACCCCGGCCGATCCCCAAAGGCCGCCAGCCTGCGGAAGCGCTTATATCCTGTCCGTGCGACGCAGGTGCACCTGCAATTCAACCGGCGCCGTTGGCCGACTCGCGAGGCGTTCCGACCAACTCGCGCTTCTTCTCCAAATAGGCCGTCACCCGGTCCACAATTTCCGGCAAAGACGTCTGCGGCCGGGACCCCGTCAATCGTTCCAACTTGGCCAACGACGGCACCCGGCGAAACATGTCTTCAAATCCCGGTTCGTAGGCTTGATCGTAGGGAATGTGCACGATGGGCGACGCGCTCTTGGTGCGTTCTTTCACCAGTTCCGCCAAGGCGTTCATCGTGATTTCGTAGTCGTTTCCAATGTTCACCACTTCCCCAACGGCCCCATCGGTCTCAATTAGCCGCAAAGTTGACTCCACGGCGTCCCGCACGTCGCAGAAGCACCGCCTCTGCTCCCCGCTGCCAAACACCGTGATCGGCGCTCCCTCGATGGCCTGGCCCACGAAATTCGGCATCACCATGCCGTAACGCCCCGTCTGCCGCGGCCCCACCGTATTGAACAGCCGCGCCACGATCACCGGCTGGCCTTTTTCTTTCCAGTACGACAGCGCCAGAAATTCATCCAGGGCCTTCGAAGCCGCGTAGCTCCAGCGCGCTTTGGTCGTCGCCCCCAGAACCAGATCGGCGTCTTCGTGAAAGGGCACTTGCGTGTTCTTGCCGTACACTTCCGACGTGGACGCGCAAAAAACCAGCTTCTTCTTCTTGCTCGCCGCCTGCAGGACCAACTGCGTGCCGTTCACGTTCGTTTCGATGGTCCGCACCGGACTCTCCACGATGAGCCGCACGCCTACGGCCGCCGCCAGATGGAAAATGACGTCCGCTTCATCCACGAGTTCTGCGAGCAGTTGACGGTTTTCGAGGGTGTCCAGGAAATACTGCATCCGGTCATAACTCTTCAGGTGCCGGATGTTCTCCATGCTCCCGGTCGAGAGATTGTCCAGAAGGAGCACTGTGTCCCCGCGTTCGAGCAGGGCCTCGGCCAAGTGTGAGCCGATAAAACCGGCTCCCCCCGTGATCAAACAGCGCACGCTTCCTCCTTGCTCATCTCCAACAACGGCTGCAACTTAGGAACCGGCGGCGGGCGGGCGGCTGCTCCCGGACGGGCCGCGACCGCTCCCCCTCCCATAGCCACCGTACGAATACGGATAGTAGCGATATGAGTAGTAATAGTCCGGAGCGCTCGCGTCCACCGCGTTCAGCACGACACCCAGAATCCGGGATTTCACCGAGGCCAAAAGATCTCGCGTACGCGTGAACGCCTCTTTTGGCGTCTCATTGCTGCGTACCACTACAAGCACGCCATCAACCTGCACGGAGAGAATGACTGCGTCGGTCGCCGCCATGATCGGGGGTGAATCAATCACGACAAATTTGTAGCGCTGTCGTAGATCTTGGATCAGCTCGTTTAAGCGGCGCGAGGACAGCAGGTCGGCCGGGTTCGGCGGGATGGGGCCCGTGGGAATCGCATGCAAATTGGTAATCGCCGGGTGCTGGACCGTAATCAGGTCGAGCGAAGAAACCCCAGCCAGATAGGAGCTCAACCCCGCGTGTTTGCCGTCCACAAGACTTAGCGCCCGATTGATGCCGGGCTTGCGAAGGTCCGCATCTACAAGCAGGGTACTGTCGCCCAATTGGGCCAGCGTAACCGCAAGGTTGACGGCGGCGGTCGTCTTGCCTTCGCGCGGCAACGCGCTCGTCATCAAGATGACCTGCGGCGGATGGTCCGCCTGGGAGAGCAGCAGCGACGTCCGCAGTGCGCGAAATGCTTCGGACATCTGCGACTGGGGCATGTGATGAGACACCAACTCCACACGGCCTTCCCTGCCGCTGGCAACTGGCGCTCTCAGCATCTTCGAAAAACGGCTGTTCCGGCGACTGTCGCCCGTTGCGAAGGCAGGCACAACGGCAAGCGAAGGCAGCCGCGCCAGCGACTCGACGTCATCCGGCGTCTTGATCGTGTTATCGAGATACTCTCGCAGAAGCGCAAGCCCAATGCCTCCGAAGAGCCCTACCAGAAAACCAAGAGCGATGTTGCGCGCCTTCTGCGGCCGCGAGGGACTGCCCGGAACCAAAGCCGGATCCACTACGCGGATATTGGACGAGCGCAAACCGGCCTGGATG
>DASPOJ010000208.1:0-2989 GCA_035626055.1 Candidatus Methylomirabilota bacterium
TGTTTCTCCGCGGGGAAGCATGCGCGGAGGGCAGGGCAGAAACGCCGCTTCCGCCATGCAAACAACCGAGGGCGCGGCTGATGCGTGTTAAGATGTCCTGCACGACTTGTTCCTGTGCACAACCTACCGTTGGAGGAAGACGAGATGAAGGTTACTCCTGGAAAAATCAAGGGAATGACTGCGGTTGCCAACAAGCGCGGCGTCATTGCCGCCGCAGCCATGGATCAGCGCGGTTCCCTTAAGACAGCGATCGCCAAGGGCAAAGGCATCGATAAGAGCGCCGTCACGCCCGAGATGATGGGTGAATTCAAAGAGGCCGTCACAAAAATCTTGACGCCGTATGCGAGCGCAATCCTGCTCGACCCCGAGTACGGACTCGCCGCCGCGAAAAAGCGTTCGAAGAACGCCGGCCTTTTGCTGGCCTACGAGAACAGCGGCTACGACAACACGCAGCCCGGCCGTTTGCCAGACTTGTTGGATCACTATTCGGTCCGCCGCTTGGTCAAAGAGGGCGCAGATTGCGTGAAGATATTGCTTTATTACACGCCGTTCGATCCCCCCGCGATCAACGACGTGAAGCACGCCTGGGTGGAGCGAATCGGCGCGGAGTGCGTCGCGGCGGACGTGCCGTTCTTCCTCGAATTCGTCGGCTACGAGGAAGGCAAGGACGAAAAAGCCCTCGAGTTTGCCCGCAAGAAGCCGGAAGTCGTCAAGGGCAGCATGGCGGAATTCTCGAAGCCGCAATACGCCGTAGATGTGCTGAAGGTGGAAGTCCCCGTGAACATGGCCTTCGTGCAGGGCGCTCGCGATTGCCAGGGCGAGTTCGCCTATACGCGCGAGGAAGCGAAGGAGCATTTCCGCAAGGCTGCGGCCGTCGCGAAAAAGCCTTTTATTTATCTATCCGCCGGCGTCAGCAACGAAACCTTCAACGACACCTTGGAGCTTGCGGCCGAGGCGAAGGTGAAATTCAATGGAGTGCTTTGCGGGCGCGCGACCTGGAAGGAAGGCATTCCCGTCTACGCCCAGAGGGGCGTCAAAGCCCTCGAAGACTGGCTCGCCGATCAGGGCGTGAAGAACATCCAGAACGTGAATGCCCGTCTGGCCGCTGCGAAGCCGTGGTTCAGCTTCTACGGCGCGAAAACGGCATCGGCACTGAGGTAAGCGACATTCGCGCGCGGGCGGCCGGTCGGTCCCCGCGCAAGCGCCCTTAATGGACCGCTCAGGCAAATTGAGCCTTAGGACGTCCCGTCGCACCGAGCTTGTGAATATCACGGCGGAGGTGGCGGGCGTGATCGCTCGTTCGGGCATACGGGATGGTGTGTGTCACGTGTACGTGCCGCACACCACTGCCGGTGTCATCATCAACGAAGGTTACGACCCCGATGTGGCGCGGGACATTGAGGCCACGCTGGACCGCCTCGTTCCACGCGACGCGGGCTACCGCCATGCCGAGGGAAACTCCGACTCGCACATAAAAACGGCGCTGGTGGGCGCCTCGCAATCGGTTCTAGTGCAATCGGGCAGGCCGTTGCTGGGTCATTGGCAAGCAATATTCTTTTGCGAGTTTGACGGACCGCGGGAGCGCGAGGTCTTCATTCGTGTTTCCGCCGATTCCTGAGCATGGGCATACTGAGATTCTCGGCGCGGATGATGTAAGGTTGGAAACCGTGCGCCAATACGGTCTCTATATCCAGGTTCCGTTCTGCCAGTCGAAGTGCACGTACTGCAATTTTCACACCGGCGTTTTCCCCGAGGGGCTGCGCTCGCCCTATGCAGGCGCGGTCTGCCGCGAGCTGGAGGACCACGCTCGTCTTTACGCCGATGGCGGAATTCCATGGAGCGAAGCGCCCGAAGGTCGAGTTTGCGTGGACACGCTCTATGTTGGCGGCGGCACGCCCAGTCTCCTCCCGCCGGAGGAACTTTCGAGGTTGATGGCGGCGGCCCGGTCGGCGTTTGAATCTCGTTGGAGCGAAGCAACGCTCGAAGCGGATCCGGAGACGGTGACGGCGGACTGCGCGGCCGCGTGGATCAATGCCGGGTTCAATCGCATCAGCATGGGCGTTCAATCTTTTGAAGATCGTGAATTGAGTGCGGCGGGCCGCGTGCACCGGCGCGAAGATATTTACGCGGCCGAGAAGCGTTTGCGCGCCGCGGGTTTCGCCAATCTCAGCTTTGATTTGATTGCCGGACTGCCGCACCAAACCGAAACTTCGTGGCGCGACACCGTGTCCCGCTTGCTCGATCTTCGCCCCGAGAACGTCTCGATTTACATGTTGGAAGTGGACGAGGGCAGCCGGTTGGGCAGGGAAATCCTGGCCGGGGGTTCACGCTACAGTGCCAAGGCCGTGCCCAATGAAGACGCCATGGCTCGCTTCTACGAGCTGGCTTGCGAGAGTCTCCAGGCCGCGGGTTACGACCACTACGAAATCTCCAATTGGGCGCTGCCGGATTTGCGTTCGCGCCACAATTTGAAATATTGGCGACGCGAACCGTACCTCGGCTTCGGCGCGGGCGCGCATTCGTTTAGCGGCGGCTACCGTTGGGCGAATGCGCACGATCCGAACGCGTACATCGCCGCAATCGAAAAGGGCACGCTGCCGTTCGAGCAACTCGAGAAGGTCTCGCGGGCGCAGGCGAATGAAGAGGTGCTCTTTCTCGGCCTTCGCCAGCTCGATGGGATTGACCTTGCGGAGATGGAGGCGTCACGCCGTAGCGAGTTGGCTGGCCGGATCGAGGCTCTTTGTGAGCAGGGCCTGGTCGAACTCGACGGCTCGCGTTTGCGATTGGCGAAGGATAAGCTGACGGTGTCGAACGAAGTTTTTGTCAGTCTCATGGACTGAATCGCTGCATCCGAGGCGGCGCAAGGCAGTCGGGTCCGAATGCGCGGCAAAGAGGGAATGGCGATGACGCCGAAAACCACACAGGAAGCTACAACAGCGGTTGGCGCAGCGGAGAAGGCCTCAGGCGTGGTCGATCTGCGCAGCGACAC
>DASPOJ010000209.1:0-9734 GCA_035626055.1 Candidatus Methylomirabilota bacterium
TGGTAGCGGTACCGGGAATCGAACCCGGGTTACCAGATTGAGAATCTGGCGTCCTAACCCCTAGACGATACCGCCACGAACGCGTTCGAAGGGTACCAACTCTTATAGCGTGCGCCGAGCGGGACAGTCAAGACGCACCCGCCAAAGCGGCCACGGACACCGCTCGCCGTTTGTCAATCCGCGGCGGGCACGCCTTGTTGGTGGTGCTGTGGGGGCGGTTCCGAGGCGGGCACGATTCGGTGGTAGCGCAGGATGGAGAAAAACCGTTTGCGGCAGGGCCCGCAACGGTAGGCGGGAATGCGTATGATCCGGAAGAACCATGCAAAGTTACTGTCCACGTGGTCGCGCGAGATGCGCTGCAGATCCAAGCTGCCGCACAGCCGGCAATGCACGTAGGGAAGGTAGGCCACCGGCACCGACCAAGCCGCAAATCGCAGGTCGCACGAGCGGCACCGCCACGGGCGCATCCCCAGCATGCTGATCGCAAAGTCTCGAATTCCCTGCCGCCGCGACCGGCGACAGTTCTCGCTTTGGCACTGAGGACAAAGCATGTGCTGGGCGCCTAGCCGACTTTCTGCCCTACAAGGTAGACAGGCTCTTGCCGATGTCACAATCCACGATTCGTTTGACGTGTCCAATGTGTACAATACCTCCGAGGCGCCTGTGGCCGGTTACACCGAAGCGCACGCCCGCGCGGGCATCCGCGCGAAATTGCCGAAGCTGGAGACCTGGCCGAGCCAGTTCCCCGGCTATCGCATCGTCACTCGCTATCCGGAATACACTTCGGTCTGCCCCAAGACCGGCCTGCCTGACTACGGCGTCATCACGATCGAGTACCAGCCGCGTAAACTCTGCCTCGAGCTGAAGGCTCTGAAGATGTATCTGCTCGCTTATCGGGATCTCGGAATCTTTTACGAGAACGCCGTCAATCGCATCCTGCGCGATGTCGTCGCCGCCACGCATCCGGTCTGGTGCGTGGTTCGCGGCGAATTCACTCCTCGCGGCGGCCTGACCACCACGGTCGAGTCTTGCTGGCCACGCACCCGCCAGGCTCACGGGCCGTAGACAACCAGCCGGGCCTCCCTGATAATCGAACCTGCGGCGATTCGCCATCAGCCGCATTGTCCAGGAGGAGCGATGAGCACTGACTCGACACCCAATGAGTCACCCACTGAGTCCAAGGATCATTCCGTTTACGAGCCCGCGGCTTTGCCGCGCTGGGTCCACTTCGCGTTCATCGGCCTCGTGCTGCTCGTTGCGATTCTGTTCTATATTGGATATTCCGAGCGCTCCAAGCTCGAAGGGCAGCTAGCCGACCAGAGCCATCGTGCCGACGTGTTGGCCGCCGAGATGGACCAAGCCAATTCGCGCGTCGCCGATCTCCGCGGCAAGCTCGAGGTCACCACGCAAAAGCTCGGCCTCACGCAAGACGAGCTGGCCCGCGCGCGCACGCTCGCCGAAGGCATCCGCCAGCAACAACAGGAGAGCGATCAAAGACTCGCCGCGCAGATCGGCCAGGTGCAGCAGGAAAGCAACGAAAAGATCGGCGCCGTGTCGACGGATCTGAGCGGCACCAAGACCGATCTCAACAACACCAAGCTGGATCTCGCCGCGACAAAGGCCCAACTCTCCACCGCCGTCGGCAACATCAGCGGCCAGGGCACCTTGATCGCGCGAAACCAGGAAGAGCTCGAAGCATTGAAGCGCCTCAACGAGCGCAACATTTTCCAGTTCAGCCTCACAAAATCGAAGCAGCCCACCAAGGTCGGCCCCATCCAGCTCAAGCTCGAAAGGACCGACGCGAAACACTACAAGTACACGGTGACCGTCATTGCCGACGACCGCGCTGTGCCCAAGACCGATAAGACCGTGGATGAACCCGTGCAGTTCGTCGTCAACGGCGCCACGGGCTATTATGAAATCGTCGTCTTCGACGTGGGCAAGGACGCCGTCAAAGGCTACCTCTCCACGCCGAAGGAAGGCGGCCCGGCGCCCGCCGCGCCCACGCCACCTGCGTCGCGATAGCCGCGGCGCAACGGTCAGTGGACTTCCGAGGGCGCGCTACACGCCGCCTTTGCGTGCGGGGCTTTTGACTTGTGTTCGTTCTCCACGCGCTGAGATCACAAGAACTTTGAATGGCCGGCCATCATGGCAAGAATAATCGCGCCACCCGACATCTCCTCGCGCCCCTTCCATGTGACAGTCGAACGGCAAATGAGCGCCGCGCCATCGGTGTTGTACCGCGCGTGGACGGAGCAATTCGATCGCTGGTTCGCGGTACCCGGCACGGTGCTAATGGGGCCCGAGCTCAACGCGGCCTTCTTTTTTGAAACGCAATTCGAGGGGCAGCGGCATCCCCACTACGGCCGCTTCCTCAGACTCGAACGCGACCGCGTCGTCGAACTCACCTGGCTCACCGCCGCGACCAAAGGCGCCGAAACGGTTGTCAGCGTCGAACTCGCTCCAAATAATGGCGGCACTCTCCTCCGCCTCACGCACGCCGGCTTCCCCGACGAAGCATCCAAAGCCCGCCACGCCGACGCCTGGCCCCTGGTTCTCGCCCAACTCGATCAGAAAACCCGCTAGTGGCGTAATTGCCTGCTGCCGGAGGTCTCTGCTGCCGCAAGTCCCGGAGGGACGACACAAGTTAGCCCGCCGCGGAAGCGGTGGGTAAACGGCAAATGGTGAACCGAAAACCCCGGAGGGGTGACACAAGGAATTCAACCACACTTAGTCAACCACCGAAAATCTTGCCCGCCGACACAGGTGTTGCAATAATCCGTCGCTGAAGGCACATTGCTGGGCACATTGGTGTCTAAGGAATCGTGGGTGTACTTCGCCGATTGCGACGGGCCCTTCTCCTTCTCTTCCTGGTAGTTTGCGCGCTGCTGTCGTTGGCGCTAGTCGCCAGTCAGGTCGAGCAGCGCGTCTTCCGCCGCCGCGCCGAACGGTTGTTGGCCGAGGTCCAGTCGCTCGAACTGCGCAAGACGCCGTGGCCTGAAGCAATGGCTCAGCTCCAGCATTGGGCCGCAAATCGCCAGTTCAACGACCAGTGCGACTGGCACTGGTGCGCGATGCAAGTGACGTTGAATGAGTCCGTGCTCGGATACCTCATGGAAAGGAACCTATTCGTTCGTCTGGACGACTACTTCCGTTGGCGCTTCAAATTGTCCTATGGCGAGGGGCAGGGACCCTTTTGCAGCTTCGAGATACTCATGATGCGTTTGTACATGCGGGTAGGAGGACGGCCTGCGAGGGTTATTGCCACCGTCGGCATGCGAGATGGAATTGTTTGGAGCAAAGGGTTTGACGTAGAAATCGTAACGTACGCCCACCTTCCTGAAAGTCCATATTGGCAGGCGTGGCAAGGTCAGTATTCGCTCTTCGCATCCGCCCACAGTCGGGCACGGCTCGGTGATCAAGGGAGCACAATATTGAATCGCCCCGACTATGCAATAGGGCGTCCGGGCGGGTGCGAGATCTGCGTAGCGGTTTGGACGGAATTTACGCCATACGCCGATCCCTCTGACATCCACCGACTAATGCAATTTGACCTTTCCTGCCTCACTCGGTGGCGCCCATGCCTTACACAGCGCGACATTATGCCCGTGGCTTGGGCAGAGTACGTGGCCGAGCTTCCGTCACAATACGGGCAGCGGCCGGAAGCGCCGTGCACTCCAACGATCATCGAGTTGCTCGGTAGGGATAGCGCCGACATTCTCATGGGCGAGGTCCTGGCAATTCGCGAGCAAGTCTACAGTTCGGGGTACCGCGACGGCGTCGCCCGCATCCGCGTGCTAAAGAAACTAAAGGGAGCTGCCAAATGGAATGTTGGGGAGACTGTTGACGTTTCCGTCTTGTTCACGACTCGGGAAGAGCTTGCGAGAGTTCGGCCCGGCTTGTCATTGCTCCTATTCAGCGGCAGAAACTATTCGCACGAACTCACGATCGATCTGGACGACGCCTGCTCACCCGTTCCGGCGAGCGAAACCGATCTGAATCTCGTGCGTCAAGGGATCGAGCAGGATTACAGCGCAGCGGACACGCCGAACTAGGTACGGGCCAAGCGAAGGACTATCCGAAATCCTTCATTGTGTGGGCCCATTCGCGGAGACGCTGGTCCACGAGCGCGAACACGGTATCCGGCTCGAACGCGCCTGCGCTGTCGCCGTTGCGGCCCGCCGCGCTTTGCTTCGGCTCAGAGCGCCCGGATTTTGCCGCGGACTTGCCATCGCCTGCGGACGCCGGCAAGCGCGCCCCGGCCTTCACGCCGGTGAGAATGGCGATTCCCTGCTCGACTGTGGCGACAGGATAGATGTGGAATTTACCGGCGATGACGGCGTCGATGACGTCGTCGCGCAGCATCAAATCCTCCACATTTTCCGACGGAATGATGACTCCCTGTTTCCCGTTCATGCCCAGCGCGCGGCAAACGTCGAAAAATCCTTCGATCTTCTGAATCACGCCGCCGATCGGCTGGATATCGCCCTGTTGGTTCACCGAGCCGGTGACGGCGATGTCCTGGCGGATCGGCAAGCCGGAGAGCGCGGAGAGCAGGGCGAAGATTTCCGTCGCGCTGGCGCTGTCGCCATCCACGCCCGCGTACGATTGCTCGAAGCAGAGGCTCGCGGCGAGCGAGAGCGGCTTGTCTTGCGCGAAGCGCCCGCGAAGGAAGCCGGCGATGATCTGCATTCCTTTGTCGTGGAGGCGTCCGCTCATATTCGCTTCGCGCTCAATGTTGATCAGGCCCGCTTTGCCCAGCGCCGCTGACGCGGTGATGCGCACGGGCTTCCCGAAGACGTACCCGCCGATTTCGGCGACGCTCAACCCGTTCACCTGGCCGACGCGCGAGCCTTCCACGTCGATCAGGATCGTGCCGTCCTCGATCATTTCGCGGATCTTGGTTTCGATGAGATTGTGCCGTTCGACCCGCGCCTCGCGCGCCCGGCGGACGTGCGCGGCGGTCACCGGCGATTCATTCAATTCGCGCGCGACGTAACACGCTTCGCGCGCCAGATCGGCGAGATCGGTGAATCGAGCCGTGACTTTGTTGCGCCGCCCGGCGAGCCGCACGCCGAATTCGATCATGGCAGCGACAGCCGTGCGGTCGAACGGGCTAAGATGCTCTTTCTCGGTGACCTTTCTGAGCTGCCCGCAATACTGGCGCATGACGGTATCGCTCAGGCCCATCTCTTCATCGAACTCGACGCGGACTTTGAAGATTTTCCGGAAGTCCTCGTCATTTTCGTAGAGCAGCTCGTACATTTCGGGATCGCCGATCAGAATGATCTTCACGTTGATCTCGATCTGCTCCGGCTTCATCGTCGAGGCGCCGAACGGAAAGAAGAGATCGAGCGGCTGGATGTCGAGCTTGCCGTGATTCAGCATGCGCTTCAGCGTCCGCCAAACGCCGGTCTCCGATAGCGCGTCCATCGCGTAGAGAATCAAGTAGCCGCCGTCGGCGCGAAGGATCGATCCTGCGCGCAGATCCATGAAGTCCGAAGTCCAGCCGCCGCGCGAATCGTAGGCGCGCTGGACCGTGCCGAAGAGATTCACGTACGTCGGCGTGGTCTCGAAAATCACGGAGGAAGCTTCCAAATCGTCGTGCGCCAGGATTACGTTCACGCCGTACACGCGGAACGGATCGCGGTCGGTCGATTGCTGGCGCGGCCCCGTCTCGGCCGGCGGGTTGGGCGAACCCGGCTCCTCTTCGCCGTCGCGCTCCTTGAAGGGCTCGAGGTTGTCGAGCAGATTGTGGCGAACCTCTTCGAGATACTCCGCCACTTGCGCGCCCGGGTAGCGTTCCTTGAGCTCCTCGACGAAACCGTCCACGAGGACCGAGGCGGCTTCCTGTTCGAGGTAGCTAAGCTCGCTGGCGAGTTCGCGTGAGAGAGTGAGCGTGCGTCGATAGACAACGGTGAATTCCTGGCGGAACTGCTCGTACTTGCGCTCGAGGTCTTCGGCGACGGTAGTTTCCAGCTTGCCTTCCTGCACCATCTTGGGGACATCTTCGATGGGCACCATCTGGCCTTCGAGAACGGGGAAAATTTCCGGCAGCGCCACCGCGCCGACTTGCATGTGGCCCAGCGCGAATTGTTCGCGCGCGATGCGCCGCGTAAAATCGTCCATCAACTCTTTTTCACGGACGGTGAAGCGCTCGACGATGCGGCTCTTTTGCCGCTGGAACGGTTCGCCCTCGAACACCTGCGGAATGCGGCGCCGCAGGAATTCGATTCCGGACTGCACGTCTTTCTTGAAGCTGGTGGCCTGGCCCGGGGGCAGCGTGATGAGCCGCGGGCGGTCCGGCGCCTTGAAGTTGTTGACGTAGCAGCGGTCCATCGAGAGTTTGCGCTGCGGATTCAACTCTCTGATCATGCGCGCGATGGTGCCGCCGCGGCTCGTGCCCGCCAGGCCGCAGACGAACATGTTGTAGCCGCGCGCGTCGAGTTCGACGCCGAGCTTCAGCGCGCGCTGGGCGCGCTCCTGCCCGATCAACCCTTCGATGGGCTCGGCTTCCGCCGTCGTCGCGTAAGGGATGCGCGCGGGATCGCAGCGCCAGGAGAGCTTGTCTGGCGGCAATTCCAACGGGGGCTGCGCGGGTTTCGCGGGCATACGTATTCCCTTCTGCGCGGCTACTCTAGCACAGCGCGGAGCGCGAGCGCAGAACCGCTGTGGACGGTGTGGCGGAAGGTTACCCGGCCCGTTCGCGCGCACCGGAATAACCGGAGAGAAGGCTGGAAGCCGTGGCCACCACGATGGGTCCCAGCACGATGCCGAGCATGCCGAAGCACGCGATTCCTCCGAGCACGCTGATGAAGACGAGCAGGCCGTTCAGCCGCGAGCGCCCCCCGATGAGGAGCGGGCGGAGAAGGCTGTCCGTCGTGCCGGCCACGCCTCCGCACAGGAGCAACACGACCAGGCCGCGGCCCCAGTGCCCGGTGGAGAAAAGCCAAATCGCTGCGGGCAGCCACACCGGCCAGGAGCCGATGACCGGGAGGAGCGAAAGGAACGCCATCACGATGGCCCAAAAGATTGGAGCGGGCAAACCCACGATGGCGAAGGTGATTCCGCCGACCAGCCCGTGCACGGCTCCGATGATAAGACTCGTCGTAACGCTCGCGAAGACGATGTCGCGAGCCTCGCTAAGAATCTTCTTGCGGCGTGGGTCCTCGAACGGCAGAAGGCCTTCGAACCACGCAAGAATCGAATCAGCGTCGCGGAAAAAATAGAAGAGCGCGAACAGAGTGACGAATAGATCGAAGAGAAAAACGACGACGTTGCGGAATATCGGGCCAATTTGCGCGGCGAGAAACCCGCCGACTTTGCTCGCGCCCTCCTCCGCGAGCGAGCCGAGGTCCAGCCGTCGAGCCGCCGGAATTTTCGACATCAGCCAGGCGCCGGCGCGGCCGACCCATCCGAACTGGCCCGCGGCGATGGCGTGCTGGATACTGTGCGTGGCCTCCACGCCTTCGCGAACGGAAAGAAGAATCAGTCCGAGCACGGGGAGAATCAAAATCAGGGTGACGCCGAGCGTGGAGAGTGCGGCGGCGCTGCCGCGGTGGAATCTTCGTTCGAGCATCCCGTGCGGCGTGTAAAACACGACCACCAGAACGCCCGCCCAGCCCAGCGGCACCAGAAACGGCTCGAAGACGCGGAAAACGAAGAGCGCCAGCAACAGAACGATGCCGTAAAACAGGACGTTGTCGAGCCGGGTTTTGGTGTCTACTTGCGCCATGGCAATCTCGGCCTCCCCGCGGCTCCTTTCGGCCGGGCCATTGTAAACTCTACGAGGCGCCGGTGCGAGAACTTGCGGCGGAGGCGGACGGCGAAAGAGCAGTTGCGCAGTGAGAAGAGCCTTATGACGGGAAACCCGGAGAAAACCAACGATCCGGCGGGATGCACGCACACGCGCACGCAACTGATTGCGAAGGACAAAGACGCGGAATACGTCGAGTGTCTGGATTGCGGCGCGATTCTCGATGGCGACGAACTGCAGAACGAGCCATCGCCGGACAAAGACGGAACCGGCGGTTCACCGAGAACGTCCCCCGTGAATGGCTCGCTTTCGGATGCCTGAGCGGCGCGTTCAGGAAATCTCGAGCAGCTGGATGAGGCGCAGAACCTCGGCCTCGGGGACGTCGTAAAGAGCGCGCTCGTCTTCCTGCTGGAGCCGCTCGCGCAAGTATTCGGCGGCGACGTAGCTTGCTTCGCAATCCGTGAGATCGCGCCCGGAACTCTCGCGGAACCGCACGAAGGCCGCATGCGCCAAGCCGACAATCACGCCGCGGCCATCGACGAGAAACTTCGTGTCGATGGTGTCGCTGTGGCGCGTGGCGATGCCGCTCCAGAGATGCGAGAAGCAGACCTGATAGGCTGCGTCGGTCAGATTCGACGGCACTCCGAAGGTGCCGACAAACTCGCTCATCGCGCCTCGATTTGGAATCGTGTTCGCCGGCACGGGTCGTTCCATTACTTTTGCTGCGCGACCGGAACGGCTTCCGTCTGCGAGTAGTAGCGAGACACAGCCGTGACGCCTGCTCCCGGCGACAGCCGGAAATTCTGATCCGTGAGAGCCTTCTCGAGGGCCGCGAGGAACAGCAGCACGTAGCGCTTCTGGCTGGAGCAGCCCATCAAACCCACGCGCCAGAGCTTGCCCTTGAGAGTGCCGATGCCGCCGCCGATTTCGACGCTGAATTCGTCGAGCAACTGGCGGCGAACCCGGTGTTCGTCCACGCCCGCGGGCGGAACAATTCCGGTGACCGTGGTCATGCGCTCGGCCGGATTGGCAACGAACAACTCGAGCCCCAGCGCTTGGATTCCCGCGATCAGAGCGAGTTGATTCTGGCGGTGGCGCTCCCAGCTAGCTTTGAGGCCTTCCTCAAGGACGATTCGCAAGGCTTCACGCAAACCGAAGACGAGGGGAATCGGCGGCGTGTGGTGATACGTTCGGTCTTTGCCCCAGTAGGTCATGATCGGCGTGAGATCGAAATACCAGCTCGCGACTTTCGTCTTGCGGGCGCGAATCACTTCCTCGACGCGCGCGTTGACCGTGATGGGCGCCATCCCCGGAGGCGCGCTGATCGCTTTCTGCGTGCCGGAGAAACAGATGTCGATGCGCTCGCGATCCACGTCAACCGGAGAGCCGACGAGGCTGGCGACCGTGTCCACGACGAGCAGGGCGCCGAGCTCATCCGCAACCCTGCGGAAAGGTTCGATCTGCGTGAGCACAGATGTGGAAGTCTCGCCGTGAACCAAACCCACTAACTTGATGTTGCGGCCCTGGCCCGCGCGGCGAACGTCCTCGGGATCCACGCTTCGGCCGAACGGCGCCTCGACGCGATGAATCTTCGCGCCCGAGCGCTCGGCGATGATGGCCATGCGCTCGGAGAAGGAGCCATTGATGCAGATAATGGCTTCGTCTCCGGGCTCGAGCGGATTGACGACGGCCGTTTCGATGCCGCCGGAACCAGAAGCGGAAATGGGAAATGTGGTGCGGTTCTCAGTCTGGAAGACGCGGCGCAGGAGAAGCTGGATCTCGTTCATCAGCGCCGTGAACCAGGGATCGAGATGGCCGACGATCGGCGCCGACATCGCGCGGTACACGCGCGGGTCCATCAGGGAAGGGCCGGGAGTCAAAAGAATGCGCGGTGGAGTAATCAGCTCGCCGATTTCATTGCTCATGTTGTAAGGACCTCATTGCCGTGCGAGGTGTATTTTCGTCCGCCTGAAAAATC
>DASPOJ010000210.1:0-22687 GCA_035626055.1 Candidatus Methylomirabilota bacterium
GCTGTGGTTGGTCGGAGAGACATGCCAGCGGCGTGTCGATCCCCATCGAGCCAACGGGCTCCTCAGCCCGCATCGCCGACGGAATCAGAATCGTCTTTAGATCTTCGTCCGTGTAGCCGAATCCGCGCTGGCGCATCAGCAGCGTGTCGGACTCGTTCGCCTGAACGCGCGGCGGCGTCGGAGATGGTCGAGAGTAATCCTGTTCTCCTGCAGCCATTGTGCGTAGGGCTGGCGGGCCGCCAGCGTCTTCTTGAGCTCGTGATCGGAGATCAGCCGCTTCTGTTCCGTGTCCACCAGAAGCATGCGCCCCGGCGCAAGCCGACCCTTCATGCGGATGTCCTCCGGCTTCACGGGCAACACGCCCGCTTCCGAGGCCATGATCAGGAGTCCGTCTTTCGTGATCAGGTATCTGCCGGGACGCAGGCCGTTTCGGTCAAGCGTCGCGCCGATCACGCGCCCATCGGTGAAGGCCACCGCCGCGGGGCCGTCCCACGGCTCCATCAGTGATGCGTGGTACTCGTAGAACGCCTTGATGTCTTCGGGCATGGCGCGATCGCGATCCCACGCCTCGGGAATCAGCATCGCCATGACGTGCGGCAAGCTTCGGCCCGCCATCGCCAGCAGTTCCACCGCATTGTCCAGCATCGCGGAATCGCTGCCGCCGGGGGTGATGATCGGGAACAGCTTCTTGATGTCGTCGCCGAACAGCGAAGTCGCCAGCACCGATTGCCGCGCATTCATCCAGTTCACGTTTCCGCGCAGCGTGTTGATCTCGCCGTTGTGACAGACGTAGCGATACGGGTGCGCGAGTTGCCAGCTCGGAAACGTATTCGTCGAAAAGCGCTGGTGAACCAGGCAGAGAGCGCTGATGACGTCGGGCTCCACCAGCTCTTTATAGAAATTCATGATCTGCGGTGCGAGCAGCAGCCCCTTGTACACGATCGTGCGCGAAGAGAGCGAAGGCAGGTAGAAATAGCCTTTCTCCCGGAAGTCCGATTCCGCGACCGCCGCTTCGACCCGTTTCCGCACTACGTAGAGCTTGCGTTCCAGTGCGTCCTGATCCATTCCGGGCGCGCGCCGCAGGAAGACCTGCTCGATGTACGGCTGAGTGCCGCGCGCCAATCGCCCAATCGTGTTGCCGTCAATCGGTGTGTCGCGCCAGCCTAGGACCATCAGGCCCTCTTCCCGGGCGATTTTCTCGAGTATCCCTTCGCACAGAATTCGCTCGCTCCGCTCCACCGGCAGGAAGACCATCCCAACGCCATATTCTCCCGGCGCAGGCAGCGTGAATCCGAGGCGCGAACATTCGCGCTCGAAGAACGCGTGAGGAATCTGAATCAGGATGCCGGCGCCGTCGCCCGTTTCCGGATCGCAGCCGCAGGCGCCGCGATGCGTCAGATTGATCAGGATCTGGACACCCTTGAGGACGATATCGTGCGACTTGCGGCCTTCGATGTTGACGACGAACCCGATCCCGCAACCGTCGTGCTCGTTCCTCGGGTCATAGAGACCCTGAGGCTGCGGCAACCCCGGCGATGGGAAGCGTCTCGTTATTTCGTTGTCCATTTGCCTAACTACACTCCCAGCATCGCCTTCCTCCGGCCAGATTGGCTGGAGAGAAAGCCCTGGGCAAGAAGCCCAGTGAAAGGAGATAAACTTCTGCGCCAGCCGGGAGGGTAAGTCCCACGCCCTCGCCATCCTCAGGCGCCTCGTTGACCTCCGGAAATCACATTCTACACTAGACCGTCCCTTTTTTGGGCCACGAGATTGGTCCCTTCCGGCGGGCCTCCTCAAGCCACAAGGATTCGCTTGCCAACCAGATCGGCCACGCCGAAAAAGTTGCCCGATCCAGGAGCAAAGGTGCGCGCGAGGCCGATTTGCCGCTTCGCCTTGACAAAGTCGGCGGCCTGATGCGATTCAGTCTCTGCCAAGAGTCGAAAGTTTGCCGTGGCCCCCGGCTTGGTTGTCTCCCAGCCGTGCGGCTCAGCAGGCGCGATGAGGCCGGAGGCGTCATGAAGTCCAGTACTGATAGTGACAGGCGTAGCTTCATGAAGTTCGTGGCGGCCGCGCCGCTGGCGTGTTGGGCTGGTCGCAGCGTGCGCGGAGAATCAACCGTGGCCGGTACCATCGCGCCACCCGGCGCTGTTAACGCTGCGCCTTTTTCCGAGGTCGAACGCTGGGGGATGCAAGAGATCCCATTGAAAGCCTCGAAGGTCTACGCCAATCCCTTTGCGGACGTGAGCTTGACCTGTCGATTTCAGTTGGGAGATTTTCAACAGACGGTGCAAGGCTTTTACGACGGCGAAAACAATTGGAAAGTCAGGTTCATGCCGCCCGCCGAAGGCTGGTGGACTTTCGAGACGATATCCAGCGACCCGGAATTGAGCGGCCAACGCGGCGAATTCCGTTGCGTCCCCGCCGGACCGAAGAATCACGGACCCGTCGTGGTGCGGGACGCCCACCACTTCGGCTACGCCGACGGATCGTCATATTTTTGTCTCGGTACCACGCTCTATAATTGGGTGCACCGCGAAGCGAGCCTGCAGCAGCAAACGCTCGACACGTTGCAGAGCAATGCCTTCAACAAAGTCCGCTTCTGCATCTTCCCCAAGTGGCATCCCTTCAATCATGTCGAGCCGCCGCTTTACCCTTACGAGAAAAATGCCGCAGGGGATTTCGATTTCGATCGTTTCAATCCTGACTATTTCCGTCATGTCGAGCGCCGCATCTTGGATTTGCAAGCCCTCGGCATCGAGGCGGATCTGATTCTTTTTCACGGCTACGACCATTGGGGCTTCTCGAAGATGGACCCTGCCCATGACGACGCCTACCTGCGCTATCTGATCGCTCGCCTGGCCGGCTTCCGCAACGTCTGGTGGACGATGGCGAACGAGTGGGATTTCGTTCAGCCGCCCAAGAATTGGGACCATATCTTCCAGGTCGTGCAGGCGCAGGACCCTTCGGGTCATCTCCGAAGCATTCACAATGGCCGCGTCTGGTACGACCACGCCAAGCCGTGGGTCACGCATTGCGTTATCCAGATGCAAGGAGGCGACACGCACGCAACCGCGCTTGGCGCGCGCGAGAAATACGGCAAGCCCGTCCTTGTGGACGAGTACGGCTACGAAGGCAACAACACGATGTCCTGGGGCGATCTCACCGCGCGTGAAGAAACGGATCGACACTGGGGGATTGCGATGGCCGGGGCGTACGGCTCGCACGGCGAAACCTATGTCCATCCGGGGGACATTCTGTGGTGGGCGGTCGGGGGAAGATTGGTCGGTGAGAGTCCCGCGCGGTTGGCGTTCTTGAAGCAAGTGATGACGGAAAGCGCCTTCGACGAATTGGAGACCCTGCCCGATGCTGTGCGGCCCGGCGCCGCGCTGGGCAAGAAAGGCTCGCACTACCTGCTCTGGTTCCTGGACTTCGATTGGGAGCAGCCGATCACGGTCGAACTCGACGGCGAGGGCTCGTATGAAGCGGAGCTCATCGATCCGTGGGTGATGAAGGTCTACCCGTTAGGACGCACCACAGCGGGCAAGCAGACTTTCACGCTGCATCTCGCGCCCAGCGTCCTTCGCTTCAAGCGCGCGACCGGGGCGGCCGCCACACCCGCATCACAATCCCCGATGTCGCTTGCCGAACTCATCGCGCGTTGGGAAGCAAATCCAGCCTGACGCGGCCGCGGAGCCAATTCGGGCAAACGCAGGAGCACAAATGAATCCAAAAAGGTTCTTGTCGTTCGTTTTAGCTGCCGCTTGCCTCACAACTGCGCCGCCGCATTTTGGCGCCTCAGCGCAGCAACCTGCTGGTCCTCCGACCCCGCAAACAGGAGGGCAATCCGTCGCCGCCCTTCGCGAACGAGCCTGGGCCGTGCTCGATGACGCCGCGCACGACAAAGAAGGCGCGCGCCGCGCAAAGGCCATCCGCGCGGCGGGAGTGCTGAGGCCAGAAGGCCCGGCGCTCGATTTCGTAACCGCCGCGCTTACCGACAAAGACCCTGACGTTCGCGCCGCTGCCGCCACCTCTCTGGGCGAAATGCGCGCCGTCTCCGCCACTCCACAGCTCGAATCTGCATTGTCCGATTCCGAATACACGGTAGTGATGGCTGCCGCGGCCGCGCTCGTGGTCTTGAAGAATGACGAAGGGTTTGAGGTCGACTACGAACTTCTTACCCATGAACGCAAGACCGGCGAGCCGATGACCCAGCAGGCCAGGGACACCATGCGCGACCGCAACAGAATGATTACGCTGGTCATCGAGCAAGGTCTTCAGTTCGCGCCGTTTGGCGGCTATGGCGTCGCGGCTTGGCAGGCGCTGCACACGATGAACAACACGGCTCCAGTTCGCGCGCAGGCCGCACTTTCCCTCGCCCGCGATCCTGACCCGAAGAGCGCCACTGCGTTGCTCAAAGCCATGGCGGACAAGCAGTGGATGGTTCGCGCAGCGGCACTCAAGGCGCTCGGCTTGCGCGGTGACGCGCGCATCGTCGCGAAGCTCGCGCCGTCCCTCGATGATTCTGTGGATGCGGTGCGTTTCGCCGGGGCTGCCACCATCTATCGTCTCGCCTCCGCCGTACCTCCTCCGCCACAACAACAACCGCCGCCGAAGCTACCCACTCACGGCGGCGCTTGAGCGCAACTCGTCTCCGCCGCACCGTCAGCCTGCCGAAGAATCCTAGTGACTGTCATTCCGAGCCCGGCTGCCGCCTATAGGCAACCAAGCAGGCAAGGCAGGTGGAGCGAGGAATCTCTCTTCACTCTTGCGAATGAACGGATCGAAAAGTAGCTCGCCAGACTCCAAAGAAAAAAAGGGGAGGGCCTTTCGGCCCTCCCCTTTGAGAATGGTTAACTTCGGTAGCGCGCTCCGACGTCTAGAAAATGAAGCGCCCCACGAATTGGAACTGCCGCACATCCAGCAGTGTGTTCGTTACCGTATTCACGGCGCCGAAACCGGACAATCCGTTCGCCGCGAGCGGGGAATATGTGAGCACATGTGTCGAACTATTCAGCGAATACGCGGTTGTGCTTGCAAGGCCGGTTGTATTCATCCGATTGAAGACGTTGAAGCACTCTGCATCCGCTTCAAACGTCTTGCTTTCGGTGATCTTGAATTGGCGCCCGATATGCAAGTTGAGATTCTGGACTGGGCGTTCAAAATAGACGTCGCGAGCTTGAATTGGCAAGCGATTCGATCCCCCTAGGCCGAAAATCCCGGAGGAAACTTGCAAAGAGGTGCCAATATTGGGCGTCCCAGATATGCCTGCCGAGTACGGGCTGTTGTCCGACAGGAGGAGAATCGGGGAAACGATCCAGCCACTCGCCAGGGCATGAGCTGTCCGATTGCCTTTGAAGTATTCCGGCAACCAGACCAAGCTACCCACGAACCTGCGCGGTATGTCGAACACCGAATTGCCGTATTCAAGCTTAGGATTGAACTGATCCAGGAAGTTGCTTTCCGTGCTCGTTCCGGTGGCCGACCCCTGAGTCGTGTCAAGAGCGTGCGACCATGTAAAACTGGCCTGGAACTGCAATTCGTTCGTCAGCTTCCGGTTCACTTCCACAACCAGCGCATTGTAATTCGAGCTCACCGCGTCCGTGATTTCTGACAGCGCCCCGAAATTCGGGTTCGGGCGTGCGCCCGTGTAGACGGGAATCGTGAACGACTGGCCGTTCAAGGGGCCACCACTTATAGTGAACTGAGTGTTTACGGACGAGTTCGGGTTCAAGTTCAGGTCATAGAACGCCGGCAGGTAGTGTCCCAGGCTGAATAGATACGACAGCGAAACCGTCGTGTGCCACCCGATGTCCTGTTGGACCGAAAGATCTGCTTCCTGGATCTGCG
This sequence comes from Candidatus Methylomirabilota bacterium, assembly GCA_035626055.1. Taxonomy (GTDB): domain Bacteria; phylum Acidobacteriota; class Terriglobia; order Acidiferrales; family UBA7541; genus DASPOJ01. The sequence goes on from DASPOJ010000210.1 coordinate 5,845, forward strand.
GGTTACGGTCGTGAGGCTGGAAGAAATCAATTGTAAGTGCACCCGCTGCGCTGGCCGGAGGGACGTTTCCAAGTGCCGTACTCCCGGTGCAGCCGACCACCCCAAGTGGTCCGCCGTACGTGCATGGATAGTTCGGATAGCCGGATGTTGGGTTGGCGGTTCCTGAGTTGAACCAGTTATAGGACAACTGCGCTTGGCCAGCAAGCCCGGTAGTAGTCAGCGCATTCTCGATGAGCGAGTTGATGATTCTTCCGTAGAAGATACCATACCCCGCCCGGACTGAGGTTTTTCCGTTGCCGAATACGTCCCAAGCGACGCCGAGCCGCGGGCCGAAATTGGTCTTGTCAGCCGGAAAGACGCCTGTCTGGGGAACCGCCGGATTCGGAATCTGCGGCTTTGGAAGCGCTTCGTATTCCCAGCGCAAACCGTAGTCAATAGTTATCCTTGGCCAGAGACGCCACTCGTCTTGGACGAAAAGTGCCGTATCGTTTGTGCCGAATGCATAAAGCGGCGGGCCGAAATTCTGTTGAATCGAACTATAACAGGGCTGCGGCGTTGCACCTGTGTAGCCTGAAGATGGGCATCCGACGGGGACCGCGGTGTAAGTGCTGGGGTTCGTTTCGTGCAAATAGATCGCATAGTCGGTCAGGAAGTTCGCGAGCGCGTTGTTTCCGGCTCCGCTGTAGGTGTATGACCCCATCCCGGCATATAGGTTGTTGACCGTGTCTTCCACGTGGTTGAAATCCACACCAAACTTGATGAGATGCGTGCCGCGAAGCAGAGAAAACGTATCCGCCCACTGAAACCGGTCTTCCTGCGGGTACGCGGCTCTGTCGAGAAATTCCGGCTTGCCCATTTCGAAGCTGCCGTTAGCGCTGGTGCTGATATAAACGTCTGGCGCCGCTCCCCCGGGAGCCGTCAGCGGCTCGCCAGCGGCGGCAGGCGTCGTGAATTCAAATTCGAAGTCTCGGCTGTATTGAAACAACAATTCGTTCGCGATGTCCGCCGTAGGTGTTGAATTTAGCCGGGCGATCAACGCATCGTCGCGGACGTAGTCGTTCCCCCATGCGTCGGTGGAGCGGAACACGACGGCGTTGGTTTGAATGCCGTACGGCGAAGCCCAGCGCATGCGGGTGTAAACCAGAGAGAGAGCGTTCTTGTCGTTGATGTGCCAATCTATTTTGGGCATGTTGATGTCTTCATCGCCCGTGCGAGGCACGTCCCCGCTGGTCAAACTCGTAAGAAAACTCAGCCCTTGGTTGAGCTCCGCCTGCTGCGTAACGCCTCGGCAATACAGCAGCGTGGACGCCGCCGTAGTTGTGTTGTTGTAGGCCAGACTCACCCCGCTGCACGACGGCGCCGTAGTTGGCAGCGTGTAGGTCGACGCCAGCAGGAAGTTCTGGTTCCCGGCCACCGCGGCTCCTGGGAAATTCCGATGGTTCTTGTCGAAATTGTAGTAGAAGAAGAGTTTGTCCCTCAGGATCGGACCGCCGATAGATCCGCCATATTGCTGCCGGCGATCTGTAGGCTTGATCGGTGTCACGACACCGGCGATGTTCTCCGTCGTAAACGGGTTCTCCGCCCCAATGGCGTTGTCCTTGTAATAGTAGAACGCATCCCCGTGGAAACTGTTCGTGCCGCTCTTCGTCACCGCGTTCACCACGCCGCCAGCCGCCCGGCCATACTGGGCTGAATAGTCCGACGTGTTCACCTGAAACTCGCTGATGGCGTCCTGGCTGATGACGTACTGGATTCGCGTCCGGCCCCGTTCTTCTGAGAAGTAGGCTTGGTTGTTATCCCCACCATCGATTGTGATGTTGTTGAGCAAGCCCGAAATCCCCCGGAAGCTCAGCAGTCCAAACCCAGCGTCCGGCACCACGCCGGGAGTCAGCAGAGCGAAGTTATCCCATCGCCGCCCGTTGATCGGCAGGTTCGCGACAAACGTCTGATTCTCGTTGCCTGAAAAATCCGGTGAGGTCGTATTGACCTGCGGGGCTTCCCCGCTCACTTGCACGGTCTGTCTTGCCGACGCCACCACCAATTTGATTTCCAGAGTTGACACGCGCCCCACCTCAACCGTCACACCCGTCTGTTCGTAAACCGCAAAATTGGTCGCCGTCACCGTGATTGTGTACCTGCCGGGCTGCAGAAAGCTGAACCGGAATTCACCCGCATCGTTTGTAGTTGTGTCCTCTTTGTCGCCAGTCCCCACATTCAGTGCGTCAACTTCCGCCTTCGGCACGGCGAGACCCTGCGGGTCATCTACCGTACCGCCGATCGCCCCGCTCGTCGTTGACTGTGCTCTTAGTTTCACGCTCAAACCCAGTGCCAATACCAACGCGGCCACCACCGCAAAAATGATTCTGCGACTGCTCAACGCTTGACTCATGTCAAAATCCTCCTTCTTTCTTGAGGACAGTTTGAATCGCGGGCCGGTCTTGGATACAGAAATTCCCGTGGAGCAAAAATTGAAAGACCCCACCCCTAGACAGTGGAGACTGTCTATTTGAACTCAAATTCCTAACCTCACCCCGTTCGGCGCACACTCTAGGAGCATTCGAGTTTGTTGTCAAGGATGCCCAGCCCGTCGAATCTGGACAGCCCAACTCGCCCCTGAACACCCCGCGTGATCCTCGCAGGCCTCTATTACACTTCTGTGACTGCCAGGTTAATTCTCTCAGTCTGCCCTGTGGGAATCTGCCGGATTCCCATCCGCGCCCGCCTTGTCGAACCCTGCCCCCTGAGTTAGAGTAGCGGCCTTCTGCGCGAGGGAAGCCTGATATGAGTCCGGGTGGGCAGGAACATCTTCGAATCCTTTTGAAGCGCAGTGCGATCCAGCGCCGCGTGCGGGAAATGGGACAACAGATTTCGAAAGACTACAGGGGTGAACGCATCCACCTGATTGGCGTCCTCAAGGGCGCTTCGATCTTTCTCGCTGACCTGATCCGCCAGATCAAGGTCGAAGTCTCGGTCGATTTCATGGCCGTTTCGAGCTATGGCCAGGGCAAGCAGACTTCCGGCCAGGTGCGGCTCACCAAGGACCTCGATACCAGCATCGAAGGCCTGAACGTCATCCTCGTCGAAGACATTCTCGATACCGGCCTGACCCTCAGCTATTTGCAGCGCGTTTTGCAGCAGCGCAAGCCGAAAACGCTGCGCATCGCGGCGCTGCTGGACAAGCCCAGTCGCCGCATCAAAGAGGTCAAGTCCGATTACGTGGGCTTTGAGATTCCCAACGAATTTGTGGTCGGTTATGGGTTGGACTATGCGGAGCGGTTCCGCAACTTGAAGGATGTTTGCGTCCTCTCGCTGCCGCCCGTCTAGTGCCGTTCCGATGGGATACCTGAGATGAGACCCGTCCTTACCGCCACTGACTTGGCAGGCGTAGCGGATGGCGGAGCATTGACCGTCGCCGCCGGCACACTCGTGACTCCCCTTGCCCGCGACGAAGCGGCGCGCCGCGGCATCACGCTTCGCGTCACGGAATCATCCTCTGCCCCACGCCCTGACCAGCATCCCATCGCCATCGGCTCCGATCATGGCGGCTACGAGCTCAAAGAACAGTTGAAGACGCTTCTCCGCGAGTGGGGCTATCCCGTCAACGATCTCGGCACGGACAGCACCGCCGCTGTTGATTATCCCGATTTCGCCGAAGCCGTTGCTTCGGTGGTCGCGCACGGAGAAGCCTGGCGGGGCATCATCGTCGATAGCGCCGGAATCGGCAGTTCGATAGCCGCCAACAAGGTTCCCGGCGCGCGCGCGGCGCTATGCTATGATCGCGTCACGGCGCGAAACAGCCGCGAGCACAACGATGCGAACGTGTTATCGCTTGGCGCGCGCCTGATTTCGCCCGAGACGGCCCGCGAAATTGTCGCTGTCTGGCTCGAGACGCCCTTCGCCGGTGGCCGTCACCAGAAAAGGGTGGACAAGATTACCGGCATCGAACGGCGTCATCGAAAAGAGTGAGCCGTCGCGGCGCTTCTCCGCGAATTGCCGCCACTCCGACTGGAATCGTCCTCGTGGAAAAGGATGACCTAGAACGGCTGGTTCGCGTCGTCAGCGAAGAAATTCTCCGCTATCTCGGCGCCTCCGGCGGCGCGCCGATCGTCGGCCTTGAATGCGATGACCTGATCTGCCCCGGCTGTGATCAGAATTGCGCCGAAAAGTGCGCCCGCAAGACGCGCTGCGTGGTTGACGCCGGCGCCTGCCGCATTTCCGCCGGACCGGCCGTTCAGTCCGTCGACGCCGACATCGCCGCGCTGATCGATCACACGCTGCTGAAGCCCGAGGCCACCCGCGAGGACATCACCAAACTTTGCAAGGAAGCCGCGCGCTTCGGCTTCGCTTCGGTCTGCATCAATCCCTGGTACGTTTCGCACGCCTCGGAAATTCTGCGCGGCACCCCCGTGAAAGTGTGCACGGTGGTCGGATTCCCTCTCGGAGCCACGCTTCCCCAGGTAAAAATCTACGAGACCGAGGAAGCCATCAAGGCCGGTGCCCAGGAAATCGACATGGTGATCAATATCGGCGCGCTGAAGTCCGGCCAGGATGATCTCGTCGAGCAAGACATTCGCGGTGTGGTCGAGGCCTCTCACCGGGGCGGCGCCATCACGAAAGTGATCCTGGAAACCGTTCTGCTGGACATCGAGGAAAAAGTCCGCGGCTCGCTCGCCGCCAAGCGCGCCGGCGCCGATTTCGTCAAAACCTCTACGGGCTTTTCCACCGGGGGCGCAACCGCCGAGGACGTCGCGCTGATGCGCGCCGTAGTCGGCGAGGAAATGGGAGTGAAGGCCGCGGGCGGCGTCCGCAGCCTTGAGGACCTGAAGAAAATGGTCCGCGCCGGCGCCACCCGCATCGGGGCCAGCGCCAGCATCAAAATTCTCGAGCAGGCCAAGCAGGTGGAACCCGCTGGCGATGCCGCTCACCGCGCCTCCCAATCACCCGCCCGCAAGTCGGCAGATAAGCTGGTCCCAGCCACGTCTTATTGAAACCGCCGCCCTTTTTGCCTGCGCCGCCTCTCTATTCTCCGCGCGGCCCTTTTTTGGCCCGCCGCTCGCTCCTGCTATACTGGGTCAAAATGGACCCGATCGAAGCCACACCGCACCTCGACCTGCCGGCCGAGGTTCTGGGCACGCTTGCCGAAATTGGCGAGGAGATCAACGCCTCGCTCGATCTCGATGAAGTCTTGTCCAAGACGGCCGCGCTGGTGCGCAAAATCATCGACTACGAAATCTTCAGCGTCCTCCTGCTGGACGAGCGGACCCAGCAGTTATTTCACCGCTTCGCCATTGGCTACAGCCTGGACGCCGCCAAGACCTGGCAGATCCCGCTCGGCCAGGGCATCACCGGCTTCGCCGCCGCGACGCGCAAACCCGTTCGGGTCGCCGACGTTCACAGCGATTCGCGCTACATCAATCTGATCGAATCGGTGCGTTCCGAACTGGCCGTGCCGCTGGTCTACGAGGGCCGGTCCATTGGCGTGCTGGATATCCAGAGCTCCCAGCCCGATTACTTCACCCACGAACAGCAGAACATCCTGGCCCTTCTCGCCGGGCGTCTCGCCATCGCCATTGAAAACGCGCGGTTGTTCGAGCGCGTCCGCAGCCAGGCGGACACCCTTCGCGTGCTCAACGAGATTGGCCGCGAGGCCAGCTCCATTCTCGACGTGGAAGAACTGCTGCGCCGCGCCGCCGAACTCGTCAAACGCGTCATCGACTACCAGATTCTCAGCATCCTGCTGTACGACGAAGCGACGAACATGTTTCGCCATCGCCTCGACATCAAGTACGGCCAGAGCGTCCAGGGAAAGCTTCGCGTGATCGCCGGCGAAGGCATCATCGGCGCAGCGGCCACCAGCGGCCAGCCCGTCCGCGTCGCCGACGTCAGCACCGACTCGCGCTACCTCATGGTGAATCCCGAGACGCGCTCCGAACTTGCGATTCCCATGATTCACAAAGGCCGCGTCGTCGGCGTGCTCGATCTCGAAAGTCCGCAGCCGAACTATTTCACCGAGGACCACGTTCAGACACTTTCGATTCTCTCCGGCGCGCTTGCCGTGTCGCTCGAGAATGCGCGTTTGTACGGAGAGGTCGCGCGAAACGAAATGCGCATGGAGCGCGAACTGGCCGCGGCCCAGCGCATGCAGGGCGCGTTGCTCCGGCCTGTGCCCAAGGAGGATTATGGCCTCGACATCGCCGCGCGAATTCTCTCCGCGCGCGAAGTTTGCGGCGATCTTTACGACTTCGTGCGCTACGGCTCGCAGCAGTTGGGCATCGCTCTCGGCGACGTCAGCGGGAAGGGAAGCGAGGCCGCGCTCTATGGCGCCGTCGCCATCGGCATTCTGCGGAGTCTCTCGCCCCTCAAGCTCCAGCCTGCGGAATTCCTGCGGCAGCTCAACCATCTGATTTGCGAGCGGCGCATCGAGGGCCGCTTCATCACGCTTTGCTACGCCACTTGGCAGAAAGCTCGCCGCAGATTCCGCGTCGCCAACGCCGGCCAGTCGCAGCCGATCGTTTGCCGCGGCGACCGCTGCGAGTTGATCCGCCTCTCCGGATTTCCGCTCGGCCTCTACGATGAGGTCGCTTATGAAGAATGGTCCACCACGCTCGACGTCGGTGACATCGTCGTCTTCTATTCCGACGGCCTAACCGAAGCCGCCAGCCCCGACGGCCACCAATTCGGCGCCAACCGCTTGCGCGAGCTCATCGCCAGACATCGCGAAGTCACCGCTGGCGAACTGGCCGATATTCTGCTCGCCGCAATCCAGGACTTCACCAGCGGCGCCGCGCTCGCTGACGACCGCACGCTCCTGGTGGTGAAGGCCCGATGACCCTGCATTCCGCCAAGTTCGTGGATCCTGCGCGGCGCACGCCGTTCTTTTCCCGCCGCAAAGGCGTCGCATTCTGCGAAGGCGTTGCGCTCGAGGCTGTTGCCGAGGGCGTGGGTACGCCCGCGTACGTCTACAGCCGCGCCGCCATCGAAGCCAATTATCGCGCGCTGGACGCCGGCCTCGCCGCTGTGTCCCATGCGATCTGCTACTCCGTCAAAGCCAATTCCAATCTTGGCGTCCTGCGCGTCCTCGCCGATCTCGGCAGCAGCTTCGATATCGTGTCCGGCGGCGAACTCTACCGTCTGCGTCGCATCGGCGTTTCGGGAGATCGCATTGTGTTCTCGGGAGTGGGCAAATCGCGCGAGGAAATTCGTGAAGCCCTCGCGGCGGGCATTCTTCTTTTCAATATCGAATCTTCCGAAGAACTCGACCTTCTCGCCTCCGAAGCGGCGCGCGCGCGCGTCCGCGCCTCTGCCGCGATTCGCGTGAATCCCGACGTAAACGCCGGCGGCCATCCGCACATTTCCACCGGCCGCCACCATCACAAATTCGGCGTGGACTGGACCGAAGCGAAGCGCCTCTATCTCGCGCATCGCAGCTCGCTTTGGATTCGCTGGCGGGGAATCAGCGCGCACATCGGCTCGCAGATTCTCTCGATGCGCCCGTATCGCTTGGCGTTGCGCCGCTTGGGGAGTTACGTTGTCGAGCTGCGCGCTGCCGGTATCGCTCTGCGCTATTTCGATTTGGGCGGCGGCCTGGGCGTTCGTTACACGGATGAAGAACCGCCCGAACTCGCCGCTTACGCGAAAGAGATCGCCGCTGCCGCGCGTCCGCTCGGCTGCAAACTTCTGATCGAGCCCGGTCGCTCCATCGTCGGTCCCGCGGGCGTATTGCTGATGAGGGTGCTGTACACGAAGCACACGGGCGGCAAGACATTTGTTGTCGTGGACGCTGCCATGAACGATTTTATGCGCCCCGCGCTCTACTCAGCCGTTCATCCCATCACGCCGGCGCGATCGTCCTCCGCTCCGTCGCGGCGTAGAGCGAGCCGTAGAATCCGCGCCGATATCGTTGGCCCGGTCTGCGAAACCGGCGACGCCTTCCTCCACGATTGGCCGATCGGAGAGCCTTCGCCCGGCGACGTTCTCGCGCTTTGGGGCGCCGGCGCCTACGGCTTCGTCGAGTCGTCAAACTACAACGCCCGCCCTCGTGCGGCCGAAATCCTGATCGAGGGCCGCAAATCCCGCGTCATCCGCAGCCGCGAAACCCCGGAAGACCTCCTCCGCGGCGAGTAGCCACTCTGTGGTCTCTCTGTCCTCTGTGGTGCAATCTCACCTTTCCGTGGGCGCGCTCACTCGTATCGCAGCGCCACCATCGGATCCACGCGCGTCGCCCGCCACACTGGGACCACGCATGCAAACATCGCCACCGCGACCATCACCACGCTCACCGCGACGAACGTCACGGGGTCGGTCGGCTTCACTCCGTACAATAGCGTTCGCAATAGTCCCGTCAGCGCGTACGCGCCGGCAACACCCACGCCAATTCCGGCGCCTGTAACCGCCAAACCCTGCCGCAGAATCATCCACAAGACATTCCCGCGCCCTGCGCCAAGCGCCATCCGAATTCCGATCTCGTTCGTCCGCTGCGTCACCAAGTACGAAAGCACGCCGTAGATTCCTACCGACGCCAGTAGCAACGCCAGCCCGGCGAAGATCCCGAGCAGAAAAGTCTGATAAGTCGTCGTAGTCATCGACGAGGAAATAATCTCCGGCAATGTCGCCACGTCAAAGACCGCCAGGCTGTTGTCAAGCGATTGCACCGTGCTCCGCAGCATCCCCGCAAGTGCCGCGGGCTTGCCGGTCCCAAGAACCGCAACATTGAGCGGCGGCGGATTAGGTCCAAGCGCAAGAGCGAGTCCGAAATATGCCTGCGGCAGCGGTCCTCGGCCCAGATCAGCGCATTGCGTATCACCAACGACACCCACCACGTGATTCGTGATCATGCCCTCGGATATCGCGAATGTTTTTCCAACGGCGTCCTGATTCGGCCAGAATGTCCGAGCCATGGTTTGATTGATCACCGCGGCCAATTCGAATTTTGTGCCCGACGCCTTCAGCGCCCCGCTGGCTTGGTATAGCGCCATGAATTTGGCGGCTACAGCCGCGGCGGCCTCTTCGTCTTCTTCGGAAAGTGTCCGGCCAGACATCAGCGGAATGCCCATCGTGCGAAAATAATCCGGCGTAACCGGATCGAACTCGACGAGTTGATTCGCCGTGCTATCGCTCGTGCGCCCCTCGATCGTCACATACCCGTTACTCCCGCCGCGCGGCGGCAATTCGCCCGCCACGGCGGCGCCATTCACACGGGGTGCGGCCGCCAGTTTTTCCACGAGCTGCCGCCAAAACGCGTTCTGTGCCTCGATTGTTGCGTACTGGCCGCCTGGAAGCGCGACGGAAGCCGTGAGAACTTTGTCCGCACGCACTCCGAGGTCCAGATTCCGAAGATTGCTGAACGTTCGCATCAGGAGGCCCGCGCCCGCCAGCAAAACCAGCGAAAGCGCGATCTCCACGGTTACCAATGCGTTGCGCACCAGCCGTCCGCGGCTTGTGGTTGTCACTGCCATTCGCCCGCCCGAATTCAGCACCTCACTCAGACTCGTTCGCGACGTTTGCAGCGCTGGCATCAGCCCGAACAGAATCCCGCTGCCCACTGCGAGCCCCAGTGCGAAAAGCAATACCGCAGGATCGACCGCGATGGGATTCGGTTGTGAAAGCGGAATTCCTTGTGCCGTGCGGAGCCAGGCCACGCACAAATACGCCAATCCAATGCCTGGCAGTGCTCCGCAAGCGGAAAGCAGAACGTTCTCCGTCAGGAGCTGGCGAATCACCCGCGAACGGCCGGCGCCCAGCGCCGTGCGCATAGCGATTTCACGTGTCCGGCCGACGGAGCGCGCCAAAAGCAGATTTGCCACGTTCACGCATGCGATTAGCAGCACCAGCGTCACCGCACCGAACATCACCCACAATTGAGTGCGCGACCTCCAGACGAACTGCTCCTGTAACGGCACAACAACCGCCGACTCTTTGGAATTTGAATCTGGATATTGTTTTGCCAACCGCGCGGATACAGCCTTTAAATCCGCTTGCGCCTGTTGCACCGTCATTCCGGCCTTGATCCGTCCCAGTGCTTGCAGGTGGTGTTCGCCTCGCGGCCCGAGATTCTTCGCGGACACATCCATCGGCACCCACAAATCGGCGCCGCCGGGCCCTTTGTACCAGGAGGGCATCACACCCACTACGTCATAATGCTCGCCATTCAGATTCAGTGATTTCTTCAACACCTCTTGCTCGCCGCCAAAATCCCTCTGCCAGAACCCGTAGCTCAGGAGTGCGACGTGATTTCGTCCTGTTTGATCCTCTCCGGGAAGAAACGTTCGTCCCATGATCGGCTGAACGCCCAATACCGAAAAGAAGTTAGCCTGCGTTTCCACAACAGCTGCGCGCTCCGGTTCGCCGGCGCCGCTGGCGTTGTAGCTCTCTTGAAATGAAAAGACCGCCATGTCCTTAAATGTCTGGTTCTGTGTGCGCCAGTCGAGGTAGTCTGCGCCCGTCAGCGGATAGGTTCCGGGGGCGCCCTCCGTAACCCACAACGCCACGAGTTGATTTGGCGCAGGAAAAGGCAACGGACGCAGAAGCACTGCGTTCACCACACTGAAAACCGCGGTCGTCGCTCCAATGCCCAGCGCAACCGTTAGCACGGCCACGGCCGTAAATCCCGGACTGCTTCGCATCATTCGCAGGCCGTAGCGCACGTCCTGCCAGAGCCGCTCGAGCGAAGCCCAGCCCCATATCTCGCCCGTCGTCTCTTTCACCAAGCCGACATTGCCGAATTCGCGCCGCGCTGCCGCCCGCGCCTTGCTCGCCGATTCTCCTCGCTCTTCTCGTTCGCGCGCCGCAATGTCGAGATGCGCGCGAATTTCCTCGTCCAACTCCTCATCCCGCTTCTGCCATGGCCACTTCATGACTCGAACTCGCCTCTCACCGAGTCAAGGATGCCGGCGATGGCGCCGCTCAGTTGCTCCCAACGCGAGCGTTCATCGGTAAGCTGTCTTCTGCCTTTCGGTGTGAGGCGATAGACGCGGACACGCTGCTTGTTCTCAGAGATGGTCCATTCCGCTTTGATCCACTTCTTGCGTTCGAGCCGATGCAGCGCCGGATAGAGCGAGCCGGTGTCCACTTGAAGGATATCGCCGGACTGCGACTGGATGGCGCGGCTGATCCCGTAGCCGTGTTGCGGTCCCCAGCGAAGCGTTTGCAGGATAAGTAGATCGAGCGTGCCCTGCAGAAGCTCGATGCGATTCTGGTAGCGATCTTTCACCGTGACCTCCAAATCTTCGCGAGCCACTTTGCGGCCGTCTGCCGCCACGGATGCTTGCCGCCGGCAAGCGAAACGGGCCCGCGTCCCTCAATTCGAGGAATCTGCCGCGCGAGCGTCCTCGGCAAGAGGAGCCGAGCGCGTATAGGACGTAGAGACTCTACAGCCACAGGATGTAGAGTGTCAACACCCATCCATTGAGACGCAGGAAAAAGAAAAACGTCAGCGAGGAAAAAAGGTTATCTGCGGAAGCGAAAGCGTCAGCGCTCTCCCCACTTCAATTTGTCGCGCAGGATCTGGTAGTAAGTGCGCTCCGGAGCGCGCACGAGCCGCAGTCTTTGCCTCGCGCGCGCGATTTCCACGCGATCTCCCGGCTCGATCGCGATTCCCACCTGGCCGTCGAGTGTGAGCGTGACCGGCTCGCCCGGTCCCACGAACGTCACCTCGATCCGCGCAGTGTCCGGAACGACGAGCGGGCGATTCGTGAGCGTGTGCGGACAGATCGGCGTGACCAGAAACGCCGACACGCGCGGGTACACGATCGGGCCGCCCGCCGCCAACGAATACGCTGTTGAGCCGGTCGGCGTGGAAACGATCAGGCCATCCGCCTTGAAATCACTGACGAATTCGCCGTTGACGGTGAGCGTAAGGTCGATCATGCGCGAGAGCGCGGCCTTGTTCAAAACGGCGTCGTTCAGCGCATGGTGACATTCAGCGGGAATCCCGCCCCGAATCACGCGGACCTCGAGCATAACGCGTTCGCTCGTGCGATTCTTCCCGGCGAGCGTCTGCTCGAGAATCGGGTACAACTCGCCGAGCGTCACGCTGGTGAGAAAGCCCAAGCCCCCGAGATTCACCGGCAGAATGGGGACGCCGCGCTCATTCTCCAAACGCGACGCCGCGAGCAAAGTGCCGTCACCGCCGAGCACGATCAACAGATCGACGATGCGCGGCAATTCCTCGCGCGGACGCTCCCGGCCCGGCAGCGGCACCGACGCGGCCGTCTCTGTGTCCACAAAAACCTCAATGCCGTGTTGGGTAAGCCACTGGAGCAAGCTGGGAACTACGGCCGCGATGTCGCTGGGCCGCGGCCGCGAAATAACGCCGACCTTGTGGATCCCTTGGCTCACGCGCGCATTCTACCTTACTCCCGGCGCGTCGCGCCGGGCGTAGAGAAAGAACTCCTGATTTCCTTCGGCGCCGGGCAGCCGGGATGGAACTGTTCCAAGGACGCGCAAACCCGCCGCGATCGCGGCGGCGCGGACGCGTTCGACGGCGCGATCATGCAACACGGGATCGCGCACGATTCCGCCTTTGCCGATGTCGCCGCGATCCAGTTCAAACTGTGGCTTGACGAGAATCAGGAACTCGGCGTCGGCCCACGTGCACGCGACAACCGCTCGCAGAATCTTCGCCACGGAGATGAAGGAGACATCGAGAGTCACAAGTTCCACGGGCTCCGTGAGATCCTGCGGCTTCAGGTGACGCGCGTTCTTCTCGATTTGCGCGACGCGCGAATCGGTGCGAAGTTTCCAGGCCAATTGTGCAGCGGTGACATCGACACAGTAAACGCGTTGCGCGCCGTGCTGCAACAGGCAGTCGGTGAAGCCGCCCGTGGAAGCGCCGATGTCGAGGCAGACTTTACCTTTCGCGCTCACGGCAAAGTCCTCGAGCGCGCCTTCGAGTTTCGTTCCGGCGCGGCTCGCATAGCGTTGCGACGCGTCCACAACTTCGATGCGGGCGCTCGCGGGAATCGGCGTGCCGGCCTTGTCGCGTGGCTTGGCATCGACGCGAATCGCGCCGGAGAGAATCAGCGCCTGCGCTTTCTGGCGCGAATCCGCCAGGCCACGCTCGACGAGCAGAACATCGAGCCGCTTCTTCTCGAGTTTCTTTGATTGCGTCACGGTAGAAATTGCCTGCGCGCACACTCACGCGCGGCGCAAAACGAGAAATTGCGCGAGCGCGCGGAGATTTTCCGCGCGCGTACCGTACGGCTCGATTTCCGCGAGCGCTTTCGCCGCCAGTTCGTTCGCGAAGGCGTGCGAGCGCTGGAGGCCATACAGCGCGGGATACGTCGCTTTGTTTTGGGCCTGATCCTTGCCGGCGGTCTTGCCGAGCGCGGCGGAGGATTCCTCGACGTCGAGTATGTCGTCCACGACCTGAAAAGCCCAGCCGATCTGTTCGCCGAAGCGGCGAAGGCGCTCAACGTCGGAATCGGCGGCGCCGCCGGCGATCGCGCCGGAGACCACCGAAGCGCGTATGAGCGCGGCAGTCTTGGAGCGATGAATATATTCCAGCGCTTCGGGAGTGGCTTTCTTGCCCTCGGCCTCGAGGTCGGCGACCTGTCCGCCTACCATGCCGTCGCGGGTGCCAGCGGCGCGCGCGACCCCCGCGAGGATGGCGGCGCGGCGCGCGGCGTCGAGGGGCGCGGCGGCCAGCACCTCGAAGGCGAGAGTGAGCAGCGCGTCGCCGGTGAGGATGGCGATCGCTTCGCCAAACATCTTGTGCGAGGTCGGCTTGCCGCGGCGGAGATCGTCGTTGTCGAGCGCGGGAAGATCGTCGTGGATGAGCGAGTACGTGTGGATGAACTCGAGCGCACAGGCGACGGGAAGAACGGCATCAAGCTGCACCGTGAAGATGCGGGCCGATTCGAGGCACAGGATGGGGCGCACGCGTTTGCCGCCGGCGAAAACGCTGTACCGCATCGCTTTGTGAATGGAAGGCGGAGGAGTGTCTTCGGCGGGAAGCAAACGCTCGAGAGCCAAATCAACGAGTTGGCAATCGGACTCGAAAAATGCGGGATAGTTCGTCATTTGCTCAGGAGGCGGAGTCGGGGACTCGGTCGGGGCGCGCGAATCGAATCAGGCCTCTTCCTCGCCTTCAGGCTCGAAGGGTTGGGCGGTGAGTTCGCCGCCTGCTTTCTTCAAGAGAATCTCCACTTTGCCTTCGGCCTGTTCCAGTTGCTTCTGGCAATCGCGGGAAAGCGCGACGCCTTCCTCAAAAAGTTTCATGGCGTCGTCGAGCGAGAGATTCGCGTTTTCGAGGCGGCGAACAATTTCTTCGAGGCGCGCAAGCGAGTGCTCGAATTCGGGTTTCTTCCCGGGCTCGGGTCCAACCTTGCGGGATTGCGGCGGATTCACGGCCATTGCAAGCCTCAGCTTTCGCGTGACGGCGCGCTATTCTTGGCGCGCCGGACAATAATAAGTCGGACGGCCCGCCTGCGTGATGCGGCGAATGTTGCCGTGCCTGCGGGCAGGCAACCGCAGCGGCGGCAGGGCTCGCTCTTGCGTCCGTAGACGGCAAGGATGCGATCGAGACCGGCAAACCACCACTCGGGGTCGCGAAAATCGGGCGATGGATTCCGGCAGCATTCTAAAGCACGCTTGAGAACCGAAACAACGGCTTTGTGGAGGCGTCGAATTTTGGCGCTGCGCAGGGAGTCTGCCCGGCGGCGCGGACCGAGACGGGAGCGCCAGAGCGGTTCGCTGCAATAGATGTTGCCGATGCCGGCGATGCGCTTCTGGTCCGTGAGCACGAGTTTCACGGGACGGTCCGAGCCGCGAAAAATGTCCGCCAGAATTGCAGGAGAGAAGCGCGTGGATAAAGCGTCGGGACCGAGAGACTCGCGCTGCGCCGCAGGGACCACGACAGGATGCACCATGCGGCAGCCACGGATTCTCCGGCCACGAACCAGCGGGCGCAAGGCGCGGGCGACGATTTCGACTTTGGGGGCTTCGGGCATGGCGGGAATGTAGTAGGTTCGCCCTCTCCGCGTGGGACAACTCAGGAGTCTGCTGACCCCCTCCCCCTGGTGTTTTTATGTAAGTGCTGATTCTAAAGGACTTAAGCCGCGGAAATACGTAACTGTTGATTCTAATGGAGTTGAAGTGGCGTGTTTTCAATGAGATGCGAAAAATGGCGCACGAGCTTGTAAGTGCTGATTCCAAAGGACTTGTGGGCAAGCTAAATCCTTTGCTGTGTATCACTTTTGAGTTGCACAAAGACAGGGCAAGTTTGGGGAGAGTGGAGGGGGAAATCGGGACCACGGATGGACACGGATGAACACCGATGGAGACGAACAGAGATCGAGGAATTGAAATGGGAGTCAGGCCGGGATTGGGAACGATCGACACGGAACAGAGTAGCAGGGAGTATCTAGCATGGCAATGCTAACTGCTGTGGAAATTATTTCGAATGGGGAAGCGGGGAAGGTCGAGGAAGATCCAGACCTCCACAAACAACGCAAAGATCGAGCGCGGCCACGGCTTCCGTCCTGGGTTGGAGTTTGCCGCGCCTACGAGGCTGGGTTAGGAGTCTCAGGTCAGGGCGATGAGCTCGTAGTCACGGACGATGGGGACATCGAACTGGACGACTCCGGCGTGTTGACGGAACGGGAGCGAGGTTCCGGAGCGGAGAGCCCGGGCCGACGTGATGGAGCGCTCGGCGGGGAGTTGGAACGTCACGTGGAGTGGGCCAATCGGATAGAACTTGCGAATGAAAGGGCGCGTCGCATTCGGATTCGTGTAATTGAGGATGTGGAGCGCGAGGCCGGGCTCGGTCTCCCAAGCGAAGAGTTCGACCAATCCGTCCCCTTCGACCGAGGTAACCGGCGGGCGATCACCCAAAAGCCAGCGCACGGAATTTGAAATGAGTTGGCTCAAGTCAGGATTGCCCGAGCGCCAAGCGGTGCGTTCAATATCGCCGGGGAAATAGACGACGCGCGAGGAGGGAAGTTCGCGGAAGACGGCCGTGGGCTCTTCCGTATTCGGAATACGCGGATAGACCATCTCAGGAGGGAACGTGGGATACGGGGGGACCAGACTGAGATGCGTCGCTTCCGAGCCGAGATAGCTGACGGGCACGCGGAATTCGGGCGCGGGAAGAATCTGCGTATCCTTGAAACTTTCGAGAATCGGATGGGAGCGATCCATACGCATGTAGCTATTGACGGCGGGACCGGCGACATCGCCGGCAACATGGACGCCGAACAGATCGGCGAGGGCGAAATCTCCGCGCGTCTCGCCCCATTCGTTGTAGCGCGAGGTCTCGAAGGTGGCGAGGAGGGAGCCGCCGGAATTGACGTAACGGCGAATGACTTCGCATTCGGAGTCGCGGAGGAGGGCGGCGTTCGGGATCAGGAGAGCGCGGTATGGCTTGAGCGTCTCGAGTGAAAGATTGCCCTGGTGAACGAGATCGAAGAGGGTGCGGCTCTCGAGGAGCGAGTAATACAGCCCTTCGAGATAATCGGCTGAATCGATCGGCGCGCCATTCAACTGGCGTTCTTCCTTGCCCTCGGAATGATAGAAAGAGATCGTGCTTTGCGGATAGAGGACGGCTACGTCCGCAAGCGAACGGCGATTGCGGAAATGCGGCTCGTTGGCGGCGAGCCACTGAAAGAAATCGCGGCCGGGTTTGCGCCAGCGATTGTCGAGCGGCGAGCCGCCGAGCCAGTGATACCAGGGCACCATGCCGCTGGCCGCGCATTGCGCCGTCCAAAGCGTGTTCTCGGCGTCGGGCTTGGCCGAATGCCGCCACAGGGTCGAGCTGTTGCTGTAAGCGCCGAGCACATTGGTGACGGCGCCGCCGCCCATGACGGCCCTGGCGACGCGGCCTTGTTGCGCTTCGCCCCAAATGGGG
>DASPOJ010000211.1:0-7956 GCA_035626055.1 Candidatus Methylomirabilota bacterium
ATCTTCGGGCAGAGCCCACTGGTACACGGGAACGCGCACGACATGCGCGCCGCGCTCGTTGAGGCCGGCGAGCAATTCCGGATTCGAGACGCCGTACTCCTGCACCGCAACGCGCGCGCCGCGAATCGCGATGCGCTTTCCCGAAACGGCATCATCCACAGCCCGAAGCAATTCGCGCCATGTGTTTGGCTCGGGAACCACGATGGCCGCGGGCACGTTCAGCTCGCGCAGCACCGCTAGAGGTTTCGGCCCCCGCACGACGACGGGGACGCGCCGCAGCGCGTCGAGAAAAGCCTCACGCTTGCCCGCGCCTCCGACGACTCCGGCGAGTGTGCGTGTGCCGGCTCCCGTAAGCAGGATCACCAGATCGAATTCGCCGCGGACCAACGCGTCCGCGAACGCGAGGGCTTCTGCGTTTGATTCGAGCGGAACTTCGCGAAGGGCCGGGGCGACTACGGGCTCGCACCCGTGGTTTGCGATGAGTTTGGCGATTTCCTGCGCGCGGCGGCTTTCGAGTGACAGCACCCGCAATCCACCAAATGTGGCATTCGGCATAGTTCGAGCGCGCCTCCGAAGACTCAGCCTAACGGCCTTGCTGTCTGAAGGAAAGCCATAGGTTCTGTGTCCCGCTGGCTCCTCATTGATCTTAGCCGGCTACTCCTTCGCGTGCAGGCCGCACTCTTTTTTGGCGAAGCCGGACCAGCGGCCCGCGCGCGGATCTTCGCCCGGCATCACTTGTCGCGTGCAGTAGGTGCAACCGATGCTCGGGTAATTCTGATCGTGCAGCGGATTGTAGGGAACCTTGTTTTCGCGGATGAATTTCCACACGTGGTCGGAAGTCCAATCCGCAAGCGGATTCAGCTTGACCAGACCGAAGCCGGCGTCCCAATCCACTTTCTTGGCGTTGGCGCGTTGCGGAGTCTGATCGCGGCGAATGCCGGTGATCCACGCCTGGAGGCCGCTGAGGTATTTCTTAAGCGGATCGACTTTGCGGATCCGGCAACAAAGATTCGGCTCGCGGCCCCAGAGCGCTTCTCCGTGCGCGGCTGCCTGCTCGATAGGCGTCAACGCGGGGCGCGTGCGTTCGACCTTGATGTTGTAGCGGGCCTCGATGACGTCAATTAGCGCGTAAGTCTCGGGGAAAAGAAAATCCGTGTCGAGGGTGAAGACGCGAAACGATCCTCCCGTGCGCGCGGCCAGCTCGATCAGGACCACGTCTTCGGCTCCGAAGCTCGATGCCACCGAAAGATTCGAGCCGAAGCGCTCGATTCCCCAGCGGATGATTTCCGCCGCGCTCAGCGCTTCCGCTTCAGTTTGTTTCGATGCGACTTCCTGCAGCAACGTTTCCATTCGAGTGCTTCTCCTTGTGGATGTTTCGTGCGTACTCATTTGAAAAGCAGGTGGACTCCGATCACCAGCGCGACTGTCCCGAGCCCGCAAAGCAGCCAACTCCGCTTGATATGGCGGGAGAGAATCGCACCGGCGTACAGCCCCGGCAGAGTCCCGATGAGAACCTTGGCGAACAGCGACCAGGAAAACTGCCCCGCATGCGAGAAAAGCAGAACTCCGAATCCTCCCACGACCACTCCGAACACGTTGCTCGCTGCGGCCAGTTGCGATGGCGCCCAATCCGTAACCAACGCCAGAACCGGCACCAGGACGCTGCCTGAGCCGGCCGACGTCAGCGTCATGCCCGCTCCGGTGCCGAGGCCCGCCGCGAAAAGGGCCGCGCGGCGCATGCGATGCTTTGGGTCGCGCGGCGCGATCGCCGGGAGGGAATCATCGGCTCCGGCGCCGGGCAAGACTGGAATCGCGCTCACTGCTGCTGCGTCTCCGGTTGTTTTCCAGAAGCCCTGAACGAGAGCGAATCCGCCGATGCCGAGCAATAGGACCCCGACCAGTCGCGTCAGCCAGGGATCGCCTTCTGCGCTGGCGGTTGACCAGGACGCCGCTGCAACGTGAAAAAGAGAGACTGCCGCGATTCCCGCTGCGAGTGTGCCGGTCAAACCCCCGGCGAGCAGCAGCCACATGTTTCGCTTTGGCAGGTGGCCGAGTTGATGGTGCGTCACCGCGCCCGCGAACTTCGTGGCGACCAACACGCCCAGCGTTGTTCCCACGGCAACCGGCCAGCTATAACCCATCGAGAACAGCAAAGGCGTAATCAGCACGCCGAAGCCCGAACCGGTGGCGCCGACCAAGACTCCGCCGACAAGACCAAGGAGAGCTTCAAGCACGCGCTTCCTCCTGCGCCCGGCCACTGTGAGCTGCCAGGGCCGCTTCGGCTGGTTGGCGGCTTGCGCCGGAGCTGCTCTCTTCCACGGACTCGCGAAACGCTTCGGAGAGAATCGCCGCGACTTCGGGCCGCGTGAATTCCACCGGGAGCGGCAGTCCCTCGCGCAAACGGCGCCGGACTTCCGTGCCGCTCAAGCTCAGGTGATCTTCTTTCGGATGCGCGCACGTTTTCTTGCTGGCCATCGAGCCACAGCGGCCACAATAGAAAATTTCATCGAAGAAAATCGGCTGGATATCGAGGCCGCGTCCGGCCACGGAGCGTAATAAGTGGTGCGCGTCGAAAGGGCCGTAGTACGTGCCCACGCCGGCGTGATCGCGTCCGACCAGGAAATGCGTGCAGCCGAAATTCTTGCGAACCAGCGCGTGGAAAATCGCCTCCCGCGGACCGGCGTAGCGCATCCACGCCGGCATGACGGCAAACAGCACGCGTTCGCGCGGCAGATAATTGTCGAGCAGGGCGCGATAGCAGCGCAGGCGCAACGAAGCAGGCAGGTCTTCCGCCTTCGTTTCGCCGACCAGCGGGTGAAGCAGCAACCCATCGGTCACTTCCATCGCCGTGCGCAGCACGTATTCATGCGCGCGATGGACGGGATTGCGCGTTTGAAATCCCGCGAGCGTGCGCCAGCCGCGCTCCACAATTTCGGCGCGCAGCTCGGCCGGCGTCTGCCAGTCTTCGGGGAGTTCGGCCAATCGCGGCTCCGAGAGCCATTCAATTGTGCCGCCCAGCGCGACCTCGCCCGAAGACAAGAGCGCCGCGACGCCGGGATGTTTTTCGTCCCTCGTGCCGTAAACTTTCGCCGCCCAGTCCTGGCGGGGCACGGCGAAGCGGTCGGTGACTTCCAGCGTGGCGGCCAATTCGCCTTCGATCGTGAGAGCGACGCGAGTCCCGAGGCGGATTCCATCGGTCCGCTCGCGATCCAGTTGCAACAGCACCGGAAGCGGCCAGAGCGTGCCGTCGCGCAGGCTCATGGTTTCCACGACGGATTTTGCGGATTCGTACCCGAGGAACCCTTGGAGCGGGCTGAAGCCCCCGGTGGCGATCAAGAGCGCATCGCTGGCCGCGCGCGGGCTAATCGCAATCGGCCGCAGGCTCGCGGCCTCTTTGCGCGCCTCCTCGCGCCGGTCCGGAGGCGCGACTCGGTTCACCAAAGTGCCGCCGTGCGGCGCGATCGTTTTTGCCGGCTCGGGCCGGCTCTGGGCAGAAGCAGTCATCATTCGGCTATCCTCCGTGGTTTTTTTCGCATGTGTCGTGTTTACGCTCTGCGATCTAGTTCCTTTGCCGGCTCGTGCATCGGCTCCAAAAACAAAAAACCCACCTACCAGTCTGTCTCCTGGTGGTGGGCTTCAGCTGCAGCTTTGGATTACGAGTCTAGCCTGTCAGCGTCACCCCAGAAGACATGCGCATGCAACAACACGCGCAGGTACACCGCGCGCACGCACAACACATCTTCTGGGTTTGGCCGCTCATGTGCCCAGGCAGTATCGCATAGGAGGCCGAAAAGAAGAAGGATTGATTTTCGGCTTATTTTTGACCGGCTGGCGGTGAAAGCGCCTGCCTTGTGCCATTCGCTGAAGCCCCCAAGATTAACGGGTACGGGCGCTATCATTCGGGACGCGGTCGAGACGCGCGGGTGGCCGCGCCTTTGGGTGGCGTATCCATGAGCAGCAAGGGTGAGGCCGTTGCCTCGGTTCCTCTTCCGGGTCAGGCGACAAAATCGATGGGAGTCAGGACCATTCCTCTTCCAGAGTACGCGGGGTAACTGCTCCACGGCCAGTTTTCGGGATGGGTCACCAGTTTCCGCTTCACCGGATTGGCATGCATGTATTCCAGCTTTACTCTGCGTTTTCTTGCGCTCCATACGTTGAAATCGTGGAAGCGGCGCTGCCAGAACTGGCGCAGCGGCGCATCTTCGTCTCCGAACCGCAGCCGCAGTTGCTGCGAGGGGCACCCTCACGTGCGCGCCAGAGTATACTCCACGGTGAAGTTTGTGCCGTGGTATCATGCCTGGTGCGTTGCGGCAATCGGAAAGAGATGGAACAACAGCAGGAGAAATAGCTGCGCCACCCGCCAATTTGAGCATTGCATCTACGGGGATTGAGAATGAGAAAGGCGATCGGACCGAGTTATGGCTTCTGGGGTTCCCTGCTACTTGTTGCTTTCCTGGGGACTTGCCTGTATCCCTCCAACTCGCCAGCAGAGGTAACGGTGTCGGTCAGTGGGCTGACTAGAATAAGCCCAAAGCAAACGAACTTCGAAGTGAGCATAACCAACAGCGGGGAGACCCCGATTTTCCTTGCAGGAATCAACTACGAGTCGGGGCCAAGTCCGGAGCTTGTTTTTATCGAGCACGAGCGAGAGAGAGGGGAATGGATAACGTCCAATTGCATGGACACCGAGCCTCCAGACACAATTCGCCTGAATCCGGGCCAGACACTCTCCAAGATATATTGGTGGGAGCTGTCTCCGTCAGTCTGTAAGAATCCGATAACCAGTTTCGAAGGCAGGTTTCGTATACAAGTCAGATATTTCCAGAGCGATGCTGAGGTTCGGGCCTACCTGAAAAAACTCTTCTCTAACCATTGGAAGGAAGCACGCGCGGCCGCCGCATTCTCAGAGCCATTTGAGGTACCGCCGTATCAACATTGATGCTGTGTTTGCGCCCGGTCGGGGCTGCTGGCGTCGGTGACGAGCGGCTCGACGCTCACCTACTTCCATTCCGACCATCTTGGTTGGCGGGTAAGCACGAATACGTCAGGCCAAGTGGTCTGCTCCCTGTTGTCTGCAAAGGGGCATCTATGGTTCTCAACCTTCGACCGAAAGGAACCTGAGTGGGGCTTACTTCCGTGGCCGGGTGTCTTTTGCCTTGTTGACGACGCCCATCCCGCCCCCGCCCAACGGCTCCACAATGCGGTAGTGCGTGATGACGGTTCCCGCGGGATAAATCTCTTCGGGCATTTCCGTGAATCTTAACAGGGCACGGTTTCAAGTCAACGCCGCTGCCGCATCGGCCCCGCCGTGGCGATATAATCCAGAAAACTAGCCCTGTCCATTCGGGTTCTAATATATTGTCAGCTAGGTGAAAGCGCGCGAGGGGAGGGAAGTCCGCGATAAGGGCGCACAGGTCCATATATGTTGATCACGGCTATCTTGCGCATCGCTGATTCACGACGAAATGCCTGAGTTGCCTGACGCTCGCGCGGCTAAACCGGCTGCGAACGAAACGAAATTCGCGGCGCCCGAGCCCGGTCCAAACGGACCTGGTGCCGCAGCCCGCACTCTGCCCGGTCTGACCCAGCGCGACTTCCCGCGCTGGATCGATTTCCTCCTCATCCTTTTTCTCGTGGGGCTGGCCGTGCTCCCGCCGATCCGCGAGATTCACAAGCATCTTATTCTCCTCGCGATTGCCATCGTCCAGCTGGCCGAAGGGAAACTCATCAGGGCGTATCCCCGGCGTGGCCGCTACTATGCCGTGCTGCTCAAACTCGCGCTCGCCTCTCTCCTGATTGATCACACCGGAGAGGAAGTCACCTTCGAAAGCAGCTACTACCCGATTTACTATCTGCCGGTCATGACCGCGGCCATGTATTTCGGCACGGCCGCAACGATGTTTTGGACGCTGCTCGCGTCGGGGGCGTATTGTTCTTATCTTCTGTATCCACTATCACAGGGCTATACCTTCAACGAGGAAGCTTTCACTCTGATTACGATCCGCATCCTTTTCTTTTTCTTCGTGGCGATTGTGATGAATCGATTTTCCATCGAGCTTCGCCTGCAATCTTCGCGCTATCAGGCTCTCGCCGACCGCCTCTCGATCACCAATGCGCGTCTCGAACAGGCGCAGGAGGAGGCGCGCCGCTCGGAGCGGCTGGCCGCGCTCGGCCAGTTGTCCGCGGGCTTGGCCCACGAGATTCGCAATCCGCTCGGCGTGATCAAAGGCTCGGCGGAACTGCTGATGCAAAAAGTGCAGAACGCGAGCCCGCTCGCGGCTGAACTCGCCGGTTATATTTCGAGCGAGGTGAACCGGCTCGGTTCACTCGTCGCGCGGTTTCTGGATTTCGCGCGGCCACTGCGCGCCGAGCGCCGCTTCGGAGACATCGGGCAACTCCTCGATCGCGTGTTCGCCTCGGTCGCGTCGCACTGGCAGGGAGGTCCCGTTGTCGTCGAGAAGAATTACGAAGGGAATCTCCCGATGGTTCCGCTCGACGAAAATCTCTGCGAACAGGCGTTTCTGAATCTCGTGCAGAATGCTTACGAAGCCATGGGAGATGCCGGCGGAACGCTGCGCGCTTCGATTGCTCGCGCACGGTGGGGAGGGCGCGCCGGTGTGGAAGTGCGCCTGGAGGACACGGGCCCCGGCGTGCCCGCGGATTTGCGCGAGCAGATCTTCAATCCCTTCGTGACAACGAAGAAAACGGGCGTGGGCCTCGGGCTCTCCATCGTCTCGCAAATCATGGATGGGCACCGCGGCTCGATCCATCTGGAAAGTCACGATGGCCACGGAGCGCGATTCGTGCTGTTTTTCCCTGCGGAACCGGCGCCGGCCACGAAGGAACCGGCCACGGCCGGGCGGTGAAAACGATGCCAACGATTCTTGTCGTCGAAGACGAAGCCAAAATGCGCCGCCTGCTTGAGCTCGATTTGGGCGAGGACGGCTACCGCGTCCTCTCTGCCGCCGACGCCGAAGCGGGCTTGCAACTCCTGCGGCAGGAATCCGTGGACTTGGTCGTCAGCGATTTGAAACTTCCCGGAATGGATGGATTGCAATTCCTGCAGGCCGTCAAACGCATTCATGCCGCGCTTCCCGTCGTGGTGATGACCGCGTTCGGCACGGTGGAGACCGCCGTCGAAGCCATGAAGGCCGGCGCGAGCGATTACGTGCTCAAGCCGTTTTCACTCGCCGAAATGAAAATGGTCATCCACAAGGAGCTGGATGTCCGCCGCCTGCGCGAAGAGAACCGCTCACTCCGCGAAGCGCTCGGCCAGCGTTACGACTATCCGAACCTCGTCGCCCGCAGCGCGAAAATGCAGGAAGTGCTGGCTACGGTCGAACGCGTGGCGACGACAAACTCCACGGTCTTGCTCGGCGGCGAGAGCGGCGTCGGCAAGGATTTGATTGCTCACGTGATACATCAGAAGTCGCGGCGCGCCTCCGGGCCCTTCGTCAAAATCAATAGCACGGCCATTCCTGAAAACCTCCTCGAGAGTGAACTTTTCGGCTACGAGAAGGGCGCATTCACCGGCGCCGTCGGGAGCAAGCCCGGAAAGTTCGAGCTGGCGGACAAGGGCACGCTCTTCCTCGATGAGATCGGCGACGTCCCTCCGGCCACGCAGGTGAAATTACTGCGCGTCCTCCAGGAGCGCCAGTTCGAGCGGCTCGGCGGCACGCGCACGCTCAAGGTGGACGTCCGGCTCATCGCCGCGACCAATCGCGATCTTCGCGCCGCGCTCGAGGACGGCACCTTTCGCCGGGATCTCTACTACCGCCTCAACGTTGTCCCGCTGGATATTCCCCCTCTGCGTGAACACAAGGAGGACATCCCCGATCTCGTGAATCTGTTTCTCGCGCGTTTCTCCCGCGATTCAAACAAGCCGATCACCGGCATCAGCCGGGATGCCCTGCATCTCCTGACGGATTTCCATTGGCCGGGAAACGTGCGCGAGCT
>DASPOJ010000212.1:0-4512 GCA_035626055.1 Candidatus Methylomirabilota bacterium
TTCGAACGCGTGGCCGCGTCCGCTCTGGCCGCGATTGTCCAGTGTGAGGACGACGAATCCTTTCTGCGCCATCAATTCGTGCCACAGCTTGAATTGCCATTGCACGCCTTCGTCCCAACCGTCGAGAACTTCCTGCACGCCTGGGCCGCCGTAATAATGGATCAGCACAGGATATTTTTTCGCAGGATCGAAGTTCGGCGGTTTGATCAGGGAAGCGTAGAGCGGCGTGCCGTCCGCGCCGGGCAGCGTGAAAAACTCGACGGGAGAAAGATGATACGCCGCAAGTTCGGGAACGTGATTCTCATTGAGCGTGATTTCGGGCGTGCCGTCGGCGTGAACGAGGACCTGCCGCGGCGGCGTGTTTGCGTCGGAATACGTATCCACGAAATGCGAAGCCGAGCGCGGCGCGATCAGCACGGCGTGCGTGCCCGGAAGACTCGTGAGCGGCTCGGGATCTCCGCCCTGGAGTGAAACGCGATAGAGCTGCCGCTCGATTGGGCTCTTTTGCGTGGAAGTGAAGTAGACAAATTGCCCGCCCTCGTCCAGGCCGTCAACTGTTTCCACTTCCCAATCTCCGCGCGTCAGTTGCTTAAGCATTTTTCCGGTGACGTCATAGAGATACAGGTGGCGGAATCCGGTCCGCTCGCTGGACCAGAGGAAGCGACGATTGTCGGAGAAGAAGAAAAGAATGTCGGAGAGATTGATCCAGTAAGGATCTTTCTCGGTGAGGATCGTATCGGCGTTGCTGGTTGCGGCGTCGGCGAAAAGCAGATCGAGGCGCGTCTGCGCGCGATTCAATCGCTCGATCGCCACGCGCTTCGAATCGGGCAACCACTGCACGCGCGCGAGCAGAACCGAGGAATCCGCGCCGGTGTCAAGCCAGCGCGGCGCTCCGCCGGCGATGGCGGCAATGCCGACTTTCGCGATGGGATTCGGATCGCCCGCCGCGGGATATCGTTCGTAGACCGCCGTACCTCGCGGATCGGTCTGGTCCACCAGCGGATAGCGATTTACGGGGCGCTCGTCGAGTTGCAGGAACGCAATCGCGGAAGAGTCCGGCGACCACCAGTAGGCCGTATGGAGATCCAGCTCTTCAGGATAGACCCAATCCAGCTCGCCATTGCGCAACTCTTCTCGGCCCCCGCGCGTGAGGGGACGCGCTGCGCCGGTCGCAACGCTTGCGATCCAGACGTCGTGATCGCGGAGGAAGCTCACCCACTTGCCATCGGGGGAGATTTTCGGGTCGTCGAGATCGGACCAGTCCTGGCCGCTTTTCGTGGGGAGCGCGCGGACGATCGTGCGGCTGGATTGCGTTGCGAGGTCGTACCAATCGAGTTCGGAAGCGGAGGCGAACAATAGCGCGGAGCCATCGGGCGCCCAGAAGTAAGCAGCGGGTTCAACGCGGCCCAGCCCGGTTTGCACGCCGCGGGAAATGGCGGGATGAAGAAGCTCGGCGAGAGGATTGGCCGAGATGAGCACCTTCTGTTTGCCGCTCTCCGCATCGACAATCCACAGCTCGGTGCGCGGGCCTGCGGAGGTTTCGTCCGTGCGCAAGTAGATGAGCTTCTTGCCGTCGGGACGCCAGGCCAGCGCATCGAGTTGCGCGCCGGCGAGCGAGGGGGCGCTGTAGATTCGTTCGACGGTGAGCGGCATTGGCTCCTGCGCGCGAGCAAGAGCGCAAAGCGAAAACGCGAGCGTGAGCGCTCTGATTGCGAGTTTCAGGCGAGCCATTGAGGGGTTTCGCCAAAGCATTGTCACCTCCAGAGTTTTTTCTCGCGAGAGCGCAATGGCTGCGCGGCGACGGGCACCGCAACCTCTTCTTCGAGCCGGGAGGATCTAGTTCACTACCGGCGGCGCGCGCGACGGGATTTCGTTTTGCGCTTCGGCGCAGCGGGAGTGGAAATAATCGCCTCCGCTTCGATTTCGACCAGCATCTCTGGCACGACGAGCCGGCGAACTTCGACCATGGCCGTCGCGGGACGAATCGCTCCGAAGACCGCGCCGTGCGCCCGGCCGACGGCTTCCCACTGGGAGATATCCGTCACGTAGATGCGCGTGCGCACGACATCCTCGAGGCGCGCGCCCGCTTTGTGCAGCGCGGATTCGACATTGCGCAGCGCCTGCCTGGCTTGGGCGCCCGCGTCTCCAACGCCGACGACGGTCCCATCCTCGGCCGTCGCGGTGGTGCCGGAGACGTGCACGACGTTTCCCACGCGCACCGCGCGCGAATAACCAATAATTGGTTCCCAAGGTGTTCCCGTTGAAATGTTCCGCCGCTGCATGGCTCCTCCCGGGTGGAGAAAGGGAGTATGCCATAGAGCGCGGCGGCGAGGAGTTTTCCGCGTATTGCCACGCGGGCACCTGCGGGGCGCTGCCCGGGCCGGGACAGTTGGCGCGTGATACACTGCAGGAGATTCAACCGGCGCGTTCCTTGCCGGCCGGATTTGGGCTCTTCGAAACTGCGAACGAGACGATGAAGTGCAACAACATTCTGGAAGCAATCGGCCACACGCCCCTGGTGCGTCTGAACCGTCTGGCGCGAGACTGCCAGGCCGAAGTGTACGTCAAAGTGGATTACATGAATCCGGGCGGCTCCGTGAAGGACCGCATCGGCATCTGGATGATTGACGAGGCCGAGCGAAAAGGACTGCTGAAACCAGGCGGCACGATCATCGAAGGAACTTCCGGAAACACCGGCATCGGCCTCGCCCTCGTGGCCGCCGTGCGCGGCTACAAGATTGTGTTCACGACCACCGACAAGCAGTCCAAGGAAAAAGTGGACCAGCTCAAAGCGCTGGGCGCCGAAGTGATCGTGTGCCCGACGGCGGTCGAGCCGGAGGACCCGCGAAGCTACTATTCGGTTGCGAAGAAATTGGCCGCCGAAATCCCGAACTCCTACTACCCGAACCAGTACGACAATCCCATGAACCCCGACGCGCACTACCATACGACGGGCCCGGAAATCTGGGAAGACACCGAGGGACTCATCACCCACTTCGTGTGCGGGATCGGGACGGGCGGGACGACCAGCGGCGTCGGACGTTACCTCAAAGAGAAGAATCCGTCGGTCCGCATCATTGGGGTGGACCCGGTCGGCTCGTTGTACTACGAGTATTTCAAGACCGGCAACGTCGGCAAGGCCAAGACTTACGTGGTCGAAGGGATCGGGGAGGACATCTTTCCTTCGACAATGGATTTCAAGATCCTCGATGACATCCTCCAGGTAAACGACCAGGAATGTTTCGTGTGGGCGAGGAGGCTCGCGAAGCAGGAAGGGATTTTTGCGGGCGGCTCGGGCGGGGGATGCGTCTCCGCGGCCATTCGGTTGGCGCGCGAACTGCCGCGCAGCAGTTTAGTGGTGGCGTTTCTGCCGGACACGGGGACGCGGTACTTGAGCAAGATCTACAGCGACGAATGGATCCGCGAGCGCGGTTACGTGGACGCGGAACTTTCTCTCACGGCCGAAGACGTGGTTCGCGCGAAGAATCTCCGCGGCAAGGAGCGCGAGTTGCTGGTGGCGCGGCCCTACCAGACCGTATTTCACGCGCTGCACACCATGCAGGAAGAGGACATCTCGCAATTGCCGGTTTTCGAGGAAGCCAATCCCATAGGGACGATTTTCGAGGATCAAATTCTGAATTTGGCGCTGCAGGGGAAGGACCTTCGCAAGTTGGTCATCCGGGAAGTGATGAGCAATCCGCTGCCGCAGGTGCCGCGCGAGGCCCCGGTCGAACGAGTCACTTATCTGCTGAGCCACGACAGCCCGGCGGTGTTCGTCGAGATGGCGCCGGGACATTACGATATCCTGACAAAGTACGACCTGATGGGCACGATTGCTGAACTGATGGAGAAGCCGCAACGCCGCTGACGCAGCGGGCGATCTGTGCGCCGAGCTGCAGACGCGAGCGGAGGCGCGTGTTCGCGGGGCCGTTCCCGGAAATGAAACATGAAGATTGAGGAGTTCAACCAGCGGATAAGTGACGCGGTCCTCGTCGCGGACGGGGCGATGGGGGCGTTCTTGTATGGGCTGGCGGGGCCGCAGCGCTCCTTCGAGGAGTTGAGCGCGACGCAGCCGGAATTGATCTATCGCGTGCACCAAAGCTACATCGAAGCCGGCGCCCAGATCATCGAGACGAATACGTTCAGCGCGAACCGGCACAAGCTGGCGCCGCTCGGCCTCGCCGATCAGGTGGCGCGGCTGAATTCGGCCGGAGTGAAGATCGCGCGGGAAGCACGGGACGCCGCCGCACGAGAGGTATTTGTCGCGGGATCGATCGGGCCGTCGGGCGGGATCGGACTCGGGCGATCCCTCTCGGACGAGGAACTGCGGGCGGGGTTTCGCGAGCAGGCGGCGGCGCTCGAGGATCGCGGCGTGGACCTTTTTGTTCTGGAGACGTTCGGCGATCTCGACGAAATCGTGGCCGCCATCGAAGCGATTCGCGCGTTCTCCAATTTGCCCATCATCGCCGAGATGACGTTTTCCGAAGAGGGCCAGACGCTCGGCGGCACGCG
>DASPOJ010000213.1:0-19909 GCA_035626055.1 Candidatus Methylomirabilota bacterium
AAGTGATAGCAACCCAGTTCGTCGGTTCGGGCGCGGCTCCCGCTCCCCCGGCCTGCGCGAACGCCGCGGGGGCGAGCACAAGAATTCCAACAATCGCAAGCAAGATCGTGGCGTACCTCTTCATTCGGTTCTCCTTCGCTAAAAAGTGTCCGGCCGGAGGTGGCTCCCGGCATCCTCAAGCAGCCGGGATCACGCGGCGCGGCGGATAAAGCCGGTATTAATGCGCTTCGCCAATCGCCCCACTGAGATAAATGACGGGAAGAATCGTGAACACAAACGCTTGCACGAACGCCACGAAAATATGAAGAGCCATAAAAATCACCGGGGCCAGCAGCGGCACTGGCGCCAGCGCGTACCCGACTGGATTTGCATGCCCGGCGAAAAGAAACAGCGTCAGACTTAATCCGAGAAAGATCACATAAAGCATTTCGCTCACCATCATGTTGACCCACAGACGAACGGTGAGCGAGAGCAGCCGCGCCATATGACTGAAAAATTCCACCACCACCATCAACGGTGAAAGAAAAATGTTGGGACCGAGGAAATGCTTCCCGTAATGCAGCGGGCCATGCTTCGTCAAGCCGCACCAGTTGTAGTAGACGAACACCACGATGGCGCAGCCGAGAGGAACAGAAACTTGCGCCGTTGGAGAAGCGAGTCCCGGCACGAGGCTGATCAAGTTGCAGAACAGCACGAACAAACCGATGCTGCCGATCATCGGGACGTAGCGCGCGCCTCCGTGCCCCGCGTTGCTTTCCAGCAGGTCGCTGACGCCGAGCGACATGTTGTTGTGCAGCAGCGCCTCCATGCACTGTTGCGTCGCGCCGGGATTATCCACGGAGAGCCGCGCCTTCAACCAAAGAAAAAAGACGATCGATAACAGGAATACGAGCAATTCCATCGCGATGTGATTCGGAATCGGATACTCGGGATTTTCCGGATGGATGTGCAGCGCCGCCAGCAGCGCCAGCGCGGGCTTGCCCAACAGCCAATTCACAAGCTTTGTGATTCCCAGGATCTGCTCTTCCATTCGCCTTTCACCAACCCAGTTAGACTAAATCCCGTGCCACACTCAATCCTGCGAATCCTTTCCTGCGACTTGCTGCGCCCCAGATTTCAGCAGCTCGTACACGAGACTCAAGACAACGGCCACGGCCGAAGCAAACAATCCAGCCAGCACCGCGATTGCGAAAAATTTCGCGCGAGTCAGAATAACATAGAGCACAACGAGCAACAACGCGAAGCGGCCGAAGAACTTCAGATACGCGCCGGCCGGCATGCGCACTTTTTCAGCGCCCGACTGCGCCGTCGCCACGCGGCCGAACGCCCGCACGCTCCCCTTCAGCCAGCGAAAATTCAGCCACGCCATAGCGGCGCCGAGAGCGACGCCCGCGCCTTGCTCCCAGCCCCAGCGCCACGCCGTAAAAAACGTTCCAGCCGCGCCGAGCGCGAGCGTCAGCCACTCGACGCGCCGCAGGATTGCGCCGCTTGCGCCTTCACCCGCCATCGTTCTGCCGCTTCCCCGTCAGCCGCCGCAAGACCTCATACATACCGCCCGCGAATCCCGCAATGCCCAGAAGGAACGCGAACCACGGTGAGCTGTGCAGCCGCCGATCGAGCAGGTAGCCGGCACCAGCGCCGATCATGATGGCCCCGACCAGCACGAACGGCAATTCCATCGCGTTGACGAACAGCCGAGCAAGACCCTGCACTCCCTTCCCCGAAGGGCCGCGCGAGTCCGGATTTGGCGAGTTAGCGCCCACTCAGAGGGCCAAACGGCAGGAATAGCGAATAATTCGCGAGCCGCACGAACGGCTCCGGATAAATTCCCGCCACCAGCGTGACGAAGCACATCACGGTCAGCGCGACCGTTTGCGCCATCGTGAACGCGGGCCGCGACGTGTCCGAGGAATCGCGCAGCCATGCGTGCACGACGATGCGGAAATAATAGTAGAGCGCGGGCACGATGTAGAGCGCCCCGAACACGGCCAGCACGTAATGTTTCGATTGGATCAGTGCGAGGAAGATAAAATACTTCCCGATGAAGCCCGCGAGCGGCGGAATCCCCGCAAGCGACAGCATGAAAATCAGCAGCAACACCGCAGCGGTCGGACTGCGCTTGATCAAGCCGTTGAGATCGTCCAACTCGTCTCCGGCGAGCCCTTGCTTCTTCAGCACGATCAAAATCGCGAACGCGCCCGTCGTCATGAACAAATAGGCCAGCAGGTAGTACGCGATCCCCTGCAAGCCCATCTCGTTCCCCGCCACTAGGCCCAGCAGAATGTAGCCGACGTGCGCGATCGAGGAGTACGCGAGCAGCCGCTTCACGTTCGTTTGGGTAATCGCCGCGAAATTGCCCAGCGTCAGCGACGCAATCGCCACGCCGGCCAGAATCATCTCCCAATTCAGGCGTACCGGCCAAAACACCGTGAGGAACAGCCGCAATAGCAGGCCGAAGCTCGCCGCACTCGACGCCACGCTCACATAAGCTGTAATCGTCGTCGGCGCGCCTTCGTACACGTCGGGCGCCCACTGGTGAAACGGCACGGCGGCGACCTTGAAGAACAAGCCAGCCGCGATCGTCATGAGCGCCAGCATCACCAGCATATCGTTCGGTTGGCGACGAGACACCGCCGCCGCGATAATCGCCAGGTTCGTGCGAGGGAGCGGTATGTACTGGCCGAAGAGCTGCTCGAGGTTCGCGACGGCCGAAATCCCATAAAGTATCGAAAAACCGTAGGCCAGAATTCCGGAACTGAACGCGCCAAGCAGGAGGTATTTGATCGCGCCTTCATTCGATCTTCGATCTCGCCGCAAGAATCCCACCAGCACGTAGAAGCTGATGGCCATCGTCTCCAGGCCGAGGAACTCCACAATCAGGTCGAAACCTGACGTCATGAACATCATTCCGACCGTGGCGAGCAAGAGCAGCGCGTAATACTCCCCGTGATTCTCTTTTTCGATCGTGAGGTAGCGCACCGACAGCAGCACCACCAAGGCCGTCGCCATAAGAAACAACATTCCGAAAAAAATGAAGAATGGATCCACCAGAATCGAATCGTTGAATCCTCCCGAGTTCTCGGGTTGCAAATTGGTCAGCCGCCATAGCGAGAACCCGCTGAAGCCGACGCCCAGCAGCGCCATGACCGCGTTCCAGTACTTGTATTGGTCCTCAAGGAGAAAATCGGTCAGCAAAATCCCCATCCCGAACAAGAGGAGCTGCACTTCGGGCAGCACCAATGCGAAATCAGGCGGCAGGCTGCGCAGGTGCAGCAGCTGCAGCACGTACTGAAAGAAATGTAGGACAGTCTCCATGCGTCTCGCTTAGGGCTTCCGCGTGTACTTATCGGCCAGCGTCGCGGTGAGCGCCGGTCCGCTCTTCGCTTGCTTCGTTTGCCCGGCGTCCGCGCGCGCCTGTTGCGTTTTGTAATAACCCGGATTCACTTGTTGCACGAGTTCCGCCACCGGCCGCTCGAGCACGTTGAAGAGCGGCTTCGGGTAGATGCCGATCCAGAATGCCAGCAGGATGAGCGGCACAAACGTCGCGTATTCGCGCGCACTGAGGTCCGCCAAATGTTCGTTGGCCGGATTCGTCACCGAGCCGAACATCACTCGCTGGTAGAGCCACAACAAATAGGCCGCGCCCAGCACAATTCCGAGGACGCCCCATGCGGCCCACCGGAAACTCACTTCAAACACTCCGCGAAGAATCGTGAGCTCTCCGATGAACCCGTTCAGCACCGGCAGCCCAAGCGAGCTCAGCGTGACGATCATATAGACCGCGGCGAAATTCGGCATCGGCGTAGAAAGCCCGCCGAAGTCCGAAATCATCCGCGTGTGCCGCCGCTCGTACAGGATGCCGACGATCAAGAAGAGCGCGCCGGTGGAAATGCCGTGATTGACCTGCTGAATCACGCTGCCCGCCAGCCCGTGCGGCGTCAGCGCAAAAATCCCCAGCGTGCAAAAACCCAAATGGCTCACGGAGCTGTAGGCGATGAGCCTCTTCATGTCCTTCTGCATCAAGCAGACGAGCGCGCCGTAAACGATGCCGACGAGGGAGATCGTCACCATGATGGAAATGATGTGGTGGCGCGCCGCGGGGTCGGTCGGCAGAAGCGGCAGCGAGAAACGGATGAAGCCGTACGTCCCCATCTTCAGCAAGACGCCCGCCAGGATGACCGAGCCCGCGGTGGGAGCCTCGGTGTGCGCGTCTGGCAGCCAGGTGTGAAAGGGGAACATCGGCACCTTGATCGCGAAGGCGAAGAAGAATCCCCAGAAGAGCCACTGCTGCGCGGACGTCGAAAGCGACGGCACGACGCTCAGCAGCGTCTGCATGTCGAACGTGTAGTAGCCGCCCGGCGCGCTTGCAAACTTGAAGTAAAGCCCCAGAATCGCCAGCAGCATCAGCACCGAGCCCGCCAACGTATACAGGAAGAACTTGATCGCGGCGTACAGACGGCGCTCGCTCCCCCAAACGCCAATCAGGAAATACATCGGCACGAGCATCACTTCCCAAAACATGTAGAACAAGAAGAAATCCTGCGCCATGAAGACGCCCAGCATCCCGGTCTGCAGCAGCAGAAAGAGAATGTAGTATTCCTTCCTCCGCAGCTTGATCGCATTCCAGGACGAGAGGATCGAGAGCGCGCCCAGCAGCGTGGTCAGCATGATGAGCAGCAGCGAGATGCCGTCGATGCCCAGTGAGTACTTCGCGCCGATCGAAGGAATCCAGTCGTAAGCTTCCGAAAACTGGAAGCGCGGCGCGTCCGGCGCGAGACTGAACCGCCAGACCAGCGGCAGCGACACCAGCAGGCCCAGGAATCCGAAAATGTTGCCGATCAAGCGGTGCAGATTCTCGCTCGCGCGCGGCACTACCAGCAGCAGCAGCGCCCCGACGACCGGCGTGAAGAGCACAACGCTCAGAATGTGGTCGTTGTAAAAGTCCATCTCACCGCCTCGCTTCTTTCACGTTGGCGAAAGAGTTTTTCCAATGTCATTCCGAGCCCGCCGCTTGCCCGCCGCTCGCGGAGAACGCTCGCGGTGAACCCCCGTACGGGGGCGAACCGTGGCGGGCGAGGAATCTGCTTTTCACCAACTTCAATGACAAAAACAGATTCCTCGGGCGAACACGGCCCTCGGAATGACAGGTTGGAGCCGTTTTCAGCATCGTTTCATGGCCGCAGGTTCGCCAGCGTATAACCCGCGGCGTGCAAGTAAAACCCCAGCAACACCAGCACGCCCAGCACGATGAATCCCGCATAACTCGATACGCGCCCCGTTTGCAGCCAGCGCACCGGAATGCTCAGCACGCGCACGACATTCGCTACCAGATTGACGATGCCGTCGATGATCCACTTATCCCAGAAGATTGAAATCACCGAAGTGGCGCGCGTCAGCCAGCCGGTTCCATCCACGCCCAGGCCGTCGATGAACGTCCGGTCAAACGCGCCAAGCGTCAGCCCCAAATCCTTCGTGCGGTTCACAAACATCGCGTCATAAATCTGATCCACATAATATTTGTTGTAAACGAGGCGATACAGCCCGCCAAAGCTCGCCGCAATCTTGTCCGGCAATTCCGTCCGCTTGATATAAAGGAACCATGCCAAGCCGATCCCCCCCAGCGCAATCGCGACCGAAGCGATCATGAGCGCCGCCTCCGGCGTCTCGCCTGCCGTAGAAGCGGGCGCAGATTGAGTCACTGGTTCGAGAAACCTCTCGAACCGCCCACCGATTCCAATCCAGCCGCCCACGATCGAAAGCACAGCGAGAATGATAAGTGGCACGGTCATGTTCGAGGGCGATTCGTGAATGTGGCGCTCGACCTCATGCGGCACGCGGGAAGTCCCGTGGAACGTCAGGAACAGCAGACGGAACATGTAGAACGCCGTCATTCCGGCTGTGAGCCAGCCGACGAGCCACAGCGCGTGGTTCGCGCGAAATGCGCGCGCCAGGATTTCGTCTTTGCTGAAGAAACCGGCCAGCGGCGGAATCCCCGCGATGGCCAGCGTCGCCGCGAGCATCGTCAAATATGTCGTGCGAATTTTTCCCCCGAGCGCGCCCATCTTCTGCATGTCCTGCTCGCCGCTCACCGCGTGGATGACGCTGCCCGCACCGAGGAAGAGCAGCCCTTTGAAGAACGCGTGCGTCAGCAAGTGGAAAATTCCCGCACTGAACGCGCCCACCCCGCACGCAAGAAACATGTAGCCCAGTTGCGAAATCGTCGAATACGCCAGCACCCTTTTGATGTCGTTCTGCAGCACGCCCATCGTCGCCGCGAAAATTGCCGTCACCGCGCCCACCGCCGCCACCACCGCCAGCGCGCGCGGCGCCATCGCAAAAATCGCGTTGGTCCGCACCAGCATGTACACGCCCGCGGTCACCATCGTCGCCGCGTGGATCAACGCGCTCACCGGCGTCGGCCCTTCCATCGCGTCCGGCAGCCAGACGTACAGCGGAATCTGCGCCGATTTCCCCGTCGCCCCGGCGAAGAGCAGCAGCGCGATCGCCGTCAGCGCGGCATCTCCCACCGCAAAATGGCCCGCGACAATCGCGCCGCGGAGCTCCGAAAAATTCAGCGTGCCCAGCGTCCCAACCATTAGAAATATGCCGAGCAGAAACCCTGCGTCCCCGATGCGGTTCACGATGAACGCTTTCTTTCCCGCATCCGCCGCCGATTTCTTCAGGAAGTAAAATCCGATGAGCAGGTAGCTGCACAACCCGACGCCTTCCCAGCCGACGAACATCAGCAGGATGTTGTTCGCCAGGACCAGCGTCAGCATCGAGAACATGAACAGATTGAGATAGCCGAAGAAGCGGTAGTAGCCGCCTTCGTGCGCCATGTATCCGATCGAGTAGACGTGGATCAAGAAGCCGACGCCGGTCACGATTCCAACCATCACCGCCGTCAGTGGATCGAAGAGAAATCCCCACTGTGCGTTGAAATTCACCAGGTGGCCGGAGGTCGTGTGCATCG
The DNA here is from genome assembly GCA_035626055.1 of Candidatus Methylomirabilota bacterium. Lineage (GTDB taxonomy): Bacteria > Acidobacteriota > Terriglobia > Acidiferrales > UBA7541 > DASPOJ01. The sequence goes on from DASPOJ010000213.1 coordinate 6,974, forward strand.
GCCCGGCGGGAATCCAATTGAACAGCGCGAATTCCACCACGCGCTCGGCTGCGGGCCGCGCGATCAATTGAAAGATCGCACCGAATCCGTACACCAGTGAGAGGGCCACGCTGCCGACGCAGAAAACGCTCACCAGGGAATTCGAGAGTTTTCGCCCGAAAAGCAGCATCACCGCCGACGCCGCCAGCGGAAACAACGGCACCAGCCAGATGTGCGCCAAGAAATATTCGCTCGGTCTCACGCCGCTCGCCCTACCATTTCAACAAATCCATTTCGTCGGCCAGCACGGTCTCCCGGTTGCGGAAAAACGCGATGATGATTCCCAGCCCCACCGCCGCCTCGGCCGCAGCGTCCGTGATGATGAAGATCGCGAACACCTGGCCCTCCACCGAACCCACCAGCCGCGAAAACGCCACCAGATTGATGTTCACGGCGTTCAGAATCAGCTCGATGGACATCAAAATGATGATGACGTTCCGCCGCGTCACGACCCCGACGACGCCGATCAGGAACAGCGCCAGGCTCAAGAAAAGATAATGGCCGGTTCCGATCACTTCGTTTTCCTCTTACGTTCTGCGCTTCGCCATCACCACAGCGCCGATCATCGCCACTAGCAGCAGCACCGATGCAATCTCAAACGGCAGCATGTAGCCGCCGGCGCTGAACAGCGCGTGGCCCACCATTTCTGTATTCGGCTCGAGCACGCTCGCCGGCGGCGCCGTTTCCGGCCCCGGCAATCCCAATCGCCCGATGTAAATCGCCGCCGCAGTCTCCGCGCCCAGCGCGATGGCCAGCAGCAGCCCTACCCACCACTGGCGCCGGAACTGCATTTGGTGCAGCGCCACGTCGAGGTTCACGAGCATGATGACGAAAACAAATAGCACCATGATTCCGCCGACGTAGAGAATAATCTGCACGATGAAGAGGAACTCCGCGTGCAGCTGCAGAAAAATTCCCGCCGTCGCCAGCAGCGCCGTGATCAGGAAGATGGCGCTGTGAATCACGTTCCGCCGGGTCACCACGAGGATTGCGGACAGAATCGCGAGTCCCGCAAACAGATCGAACACGATGCGATCAAGCATCACGGCCCGTACCCCAGAACTCCCCCACGACAGCCTCGTCCTTTTCCTTCTTCTCGCCCGTCCGCGCCAGCGCCGCCGCAATCAGAAGCGTAATCGCGGTCGTCATGGGCAAAGCTACCCAATACGACCATCCCCACTGGCGATGCAGTGCCAGACCCAAGGCGATTCCCATCACGTTCACAATCGAGACGGGAATCAGAAATTGCCAGCTCAGCCGCATCAACTGGTCGAAGCGGTAGCGCGGAAACGTATATCGCAACCACATGAACAAATAAATGTAGAGAAACACTTTCAACAGGAACCAGAAGCCGCCGTGCAGCGCCGGTTTCCACGATGCCACCAGCAGCGCCATCGAACTCGCACCGGCGATGTGCGTCGCAACCATCGGTGCAACCAGAATCGCCGCGCATGCCACGAACATCCCCGCCACCAGTACCATCACAAACTTTTGAATCATCACCGGCTGTTTCGGCGCGCGGTAGAGAGAATATCCCGCCAGCCCCAGCATGAGCGCCGCCGGGAGCCAATCGAGGAAATTGAGCCAGTGGGTTGTCGGGAACGGCCGCAGCCAGCCGCCGAGGAAGAGCGTCGTCGCGATCGATGCGACCACGATCATATTCGTGTACTCGGCCAAGAAGTAGAGCGCCCAGCGGAAGCCGCTGAATTCCGTCATGTAGCCCGCCACCAATTCCGAATCCGCTTCGGGCATGTCGAACGGCGCGCGATTGGTCTCCGCGATCGAAGCCACCAGATAAATGAAAAACCCCACCGGCGCGACAAAGAGGAACCACATGCCGGTATTTTCCTGCATCTCGACGATGTTGCGCAGCGAGAGCGTCCCGGCCAGCAGCAGCGCCCCGACGACGGCCATCCCCGCCGCCGTCTCGTAGCTCACGAGTTGCGCCGCGCTGCGCAGCGCGCCGAGCAACGAATAGTGGCTGTTGGAAGCCCATCCCCCAAGCACGGTCCCGAAAATTCCCATCGAGCTGATTCCCACGACGAAGAGCAGCCCGATGTTGAGGTCCGCGATTTGGAAGCCCGGCCCGAACGGCAGCGCCGCCATCGCCAACATCGCCGCCGTCATCGAGAGCATCGGTGCGAGCCAGAAAACCAGCCGGTCGGCATTTTCCGGAATGATGTCTTCCTTGAGAAGGAGTTTGAACGCGTCTGCGATCGGCTGCAGCAATCCGTGCGGCCCGACGCGCACCGGCCCAAGCCGCACCTGCATGTGCGCCATGACCTTCCGCTCCATCAGCACCATGTAACCGGCGATCAGCGGCAGCGCGGCCACGATCGCCACCGCATAGATCAGCGGCAGCAAGAATGGCTTCACAGCTTCGAGGCTTGCCTGCAACGCGTGCGCCATTTAGCGGTCCACTTCCCCGAGCACGATATCGAGCGTCCCTATAATCGCCACCACGTCTGCCACCAGGTGTCCGCGCACCATCTTGTCGAACGCCTCCAGATTGATCAGCGACGGCGGCCGGATACGCACGCGGTACGGCTGCGTCGTGCCGTCGCTCACGATGTAATATCCCAGCTCGCCCTTCGGCGCTTCGATCGAGTGATACACCTCGCCCGGCGGCGGCTTCAGCACTTTGCCGATTCTCGCCATGATGGGCCCGGCCGGAATCTTCGCGACGGCCTGCAGGCAGATCTTGCGCGATTGCCGCATCTCCTCGAGCCGCACCATGTACCGGTCGAACGTGTCACCGTTCTCCCCGGTCGGAATCTCGAATTCGTAGTCGCTGTACGCCGCGTAAGGCATGGCCTTGCGGATGTCCCACTTCACGCCGCTGCCGCGAATCACGGGGCCGCTCGCGCCGCAGTCGATCGCGTCCTTCGCGCTCAACACGCCGATTCCCTTGGTGCGCGCGAGCCAGATGCGGTTGCTGGTCAGAAGCGCCTCGTAGTCGTCCACGCGCTTGTGGAACGGCTCGCAGAAGCGCACGACGTCTTTCTCGAAGCCGTCGTAGGTTTCGTATTGCAGGCCGCCGATGCGGAACGCGTGGGTTGTGAGCCGCGCGCCGCAGTAGTGCTCGAAGATTTTCAAGATTTCTTCGCGCTCGCGAAAACAGTAGAAAAGCGGCGTCAACGCGCCGATATCAAGCGCGTGCGTCCCCAGCCAGACCAAGTGGCTCGCGATGCGCTGCAATTCCGTCAGGATCGTGCGCACCACGCGCGCGCGTGGCGGCGCCTCGACCGCCATCAGCTTCTCCACCGCCTCGCAGTAGCCCAGGCCGTTCGACACCGCCGCGACGTAATCCATGCGGTCCACGTACGGCGCGAATTGCTGGTAGCTGCGGTGCTCCGCGATCTTCTCTACGCCGCGGTGCAAATACCCGATCACGCATTCCGACCCGACGACTTTTTCGCCGTCCAGACGCAGCTTCACACGCAGCACGCCGTGCGTCGAAGGATGCTGCGGCCCCATGTTGAGAATGATTTCGTCGGCGCCGAGGACGGTCGCCTCGACGCTTGGCGCGGCTGGGATGCGTGGGTCCGGCAAAGTCTATTGTCCGCTTTCGATGCCCAGGTTTTCGCCCACCCAGGCCGTGTCCTGCGTCAGGATGTCGTAGTCCTTGCGCAGCGGGTAGCCCTGCCACTCTTCGGGCAACAGCAATCGCTTCAAGTCCGGATGCCCTTCAAAAATAATTCCGAACATGTCGTACACTTCGCGTTCCATCCAGTTCGCCGTGGACCATATCCCCGCCACCGAAGGAACCGTCTCGTCCGCCGCGGCCTGCACTTTCAAGCGCAGCCGCCGGTTCTTCTTGAATGAGTAGAGATTCAGGACAACGTCGAAGCGCTTCTCGCGACGCGGCCAATCCACCGCTGTCAAATCGGTCAGGAAGTCGAAATTCTCGTCGTCGCGGCTGAAGCGCGCGATCTGCACGAGCTTGTGCCGCGCCACGACCAGAATCGCCTGGTTGCGGTCCGTCCACGCTTCGAGAATCGCGTCGCCAAAACGCGATTTGTAGCGCTTCGTGAGCTCGTTATCGAGCGGTGCTGGCTTGGGCCCCGTGGGTGCTGCGGGCTTCGGTGGCGGTGGCGGCGCCGCTGCAGCGGGCTTCGGAGGCGACGCCGCGCCCTCGCCCGCAGCGGCCTGTGCCGGGGCTACTGGCTGTGCGGGAGCCGCAGGCTTATCGCCTGGGGGAGTTGCAGCGGGCTGCTTATCCTCTGGATCGTTGGCCATGGAGTCGGGCTGCGTCGGGCGAGGTCAGCCCGAGAAGCCCTTTGCATTCTATGCCCGGTCGCGCAGGCAAATCCAAACCGTAGTTTCTAACACAGGCCAAAATTCATCGTCAACCGCTTCCCGCATGGCCGCGGGAAAGCGCTAGACCCATTCGAGCGCGCCTTTGCGGTAGAGCCAGACGTATCCGACGATCAAAATCCCCAGGAAAATGAACATGCTGCCCATCGCAAACAGCGGCGCGAGCTGGAAGCCCGCCTCATGCGTCGAGTAGAGCACCGCCCAAGGGAAGAGAAAAATCGCCTCCACGTCGAAGATCACAAACAGAATCGCGATGATGTAGAACCGCACCGAGTAGCGCCCGCGCGCATCACCTTCGGCCGGCACGCCGCACTCGTACGGCTTCAGCTTCGCGCCCAGCGACGTCGCCTCCGGCCGGATCAGCTTGAAGACCGCCAGCGCGACGACCGGGAACGACAGCGCCAGCAGCGCATAGATGAAGATCGGAATGTATTGTCGCGGCATTATTTTTTCTCGCGCGTCATCCTAGCACATCCACATCCCACTTCAAGCGCCGCCGCGCTACTTGTCGAACATCAATTCGCGCGCGCGCTGGGCGGCTTTCACGACGGCCTTGATCAGCGTCACGCGGACCTTGCCGTCTTCCAGTTCCATCAAGCCATCGATCGTGCAGCCCGCTGGAGTCGTCACGCCATCCTTCAGCAGCGCCGGGTGATCGCCCGTCACGAGCACCATCTGCGCCGCGCCAGACATCGTCTGCGCCGCGAGCAGCGTCGCCGTCTCGCGCGAGAGGCCCGTCTTCACGCCCGCCTCCGCCAGCGATTCGAGAATCACGTAGATGAACGCCGGGCCGCTGGCCGATAGCGCCGTCACCGCGTCCATCAGCTTCTCGTCCACGACGGCCACTTTCCCCACCGACTCGAACAGCTCGCGCGCCAATTCCAAATCCGCGGGCGTGGCGTGCGTCCCTTTCGCGAGGCCGGTCATCCCGCAACCGATCGCGCAAGGTGTGTTCGGCATCGCGCGAATTACGGGCACGTTCGGCGGCAGCTTCTGCTCGAGCAGCGAGGTCGGCACCGACGCCGCCACGGAAATCACCAGCGTCTTCGGACCGAGCTCGCCGTGAATCTCCTGCGCCACTTCCGTCACCACCACCGGCTTCACGGCGATGATGACGATGTCCGCGCCAGCCGCCGCCGCGCGGTTATCCGTCGTCACCGCAATGTCCAGCGCTTTCGACAATTCCTTCGCGCGCTCCGGATGCTTCACCGTCGCCCGCGCGTGTTTCGGCGAGACGAGCCCCTTTTGCAGAAACGCCCGCAACAATATTCCGCCGATCTTCCCCGCTCCCAGGATCGCAACGCGTTTGTCTTTAAGTTTGCTGCTCATAGGGTACCCATTGTTGATGAACCGCGTCCGCGCGTCAATCCCGCGCATAGTTGCGAGTGACAAGTGGCCCGCCTTCGCCAAGGCTTCGGCGAGGCGAGCAAGTGGCGAGTGACGCGTGGGGAGAGATAACTTGAAGGTAATCCCGTCCCCTCCCCCCGGTGTTTTTATGCAAGTGTTGATTGCAAAGGACTTGCGAGGAAAAAATGCGTAAGTGTTGATTATAAAGGACTTGACAACCGTTTATTTTCAACGAGATACGAAAAATACCCCAGGGGTTTGTAAGTGCTGATTCTAAAGGGCCTATGGGCGCGCTAAGTCCTTTGCTGTGTATCACTTTTGAGTTGCACAAAAACAGTGCAATTGAAGGGGGCGCGAAGGTGGGATTCTCCGCCTCGGGTGCAGGCGGATCAACACGGATGTGGAGGGGCAGAGGTCGAGATCGTTCTACCGGGAGAGATTCGGGATTGAGAAGGTCAAACACAGAACAGGGTAGCCGATGGGTACTCTATTGTCAATTCTAAAGTGAGTATTCGAAATGATTTGCACAGTTCGAATGTGAGGGCGAGAAGCAAAGCGCGGCGCTCACTCATAAGGCCCACCTTTGCGCTGCGCGCAAAGATGGGCCACCTCCGGAATGTCAGAGGATTGCCACCCGCCAAGTCTACTCGGAGGAAGGAGCCGGCAACGTCATCCAATCAGCCAAGCAGCCCAGAGCTCACTATTTCGGAGGGTCTTGCTCCAACTCGGCGCTCAGCCTGATCTCTCCGGGCGCCAGCATGATCTTCCGCTGCCATGACTGGTAGCCGTTCTTGGTGACGATGATCGTATGTTGACCGGGAGGGAGTTCAATCGCGGACGGCGTGTTCCCCATGAAATTGCCGTCCACTTCGATGTCCGCCGCCCCGGGCGTGGAGTCGATGGATAGTTTCACGTTCGTGTTAGCCGCAACTTGCGGCGCCTGGGCCACGGCGGTTTCATCCACGCCAGGTTTCCCGATCAGGCCATCCGCCTTTGCGATGTCTTTCGGTTTCAACACGTCAAACTTTGTATACATGTTGCCACATGTGGGGAATCCGAAGCCTTTCCACCACCTGATCCCGAAGTAGTAGGTTTGGCCCGCGGCGAGCGTGGCTGTCAGGCCCTTGTCTCTGTGACTGTCATCGCTGAAAACATGGAGCCCGGGCGCGACATCGGTTCGCCAGACATGAAACTTGGCAATCTCGTGCTGCGTGACATTGTCAATTTGGATGCCCACCTGGTCGAGGCAGCCCTGCCCATTAATCGGCATGTTGTAGTAAAAAATGACTTTAGCGGTTGCTGGGGGGCTGCCTGTATTCGCGCCAGCCGTGGGCGCTTGGGCCTTTGCGCTTGGCGCAAGAAGCATTCCCACCAAAACTGCCAGGCCAACCAGCTTGAAATCAGTTTTACACATGACTTGGCCTCCGTTCCGTGCGTCCTTTACGAACGTAACTCCGGCCATTTTCTTCGTCTCTAGTACAGCAGTACCGACGTGTCGTATCTACATATCCGAACCGTCCTTCGCCATCTATGAGGAACCCTGTTGCGTCAGGAGGTTCTCTCGTTTTTCTTTCTCAGAAGAACGCTCCTTCTTGCCCTTCCCTGAACGTGCGTCGGTCAGTCATATCTTGGCGCTCCTGCTAGGTGGTGGACCCGGACTGAGTCCCTCTCGCCACTCGTCAGTCGACACCGTTCCCCCGCCCCACGTCACGGACCACGGGTCACGGGTCCAGAGGCTTGCCGCGCCGAGAACCTGCTTCCCGCATACAATATTTGGGGCGCGCGAACGTCTTCAGGAGTGGATGGACGAGACGCCAAGCGCGGCCTGGATCCTCATGCAGCAGGACAGCCGCATATCGGAAGCGGTCGAGCGGGAGCGCCCGCGTCTGCGGAACTTCATCCGGAAGCGCGTGGCGGACGCCGGCGACGCCGAAGACATCCTTCAGGATGTGTTTTACGAACTCGTCGAGGCGTACCGGCTGATGAAGCCGATCGAGCACCTGACGGGCTGGCTGTATCAGGTGGCGCGCAACCGGATCACGGACCTGTTCCGCAGAAAGAGGCCGGGCGCGTCCACAAACGATCCGGTACACGCGGGCGAGGACGGCGAGCTTCTGGAATTAGAAGACCTGCTTCCTTCGCCGGACGCCGGTCCCGAAGCGGCCTACGCCCGCGGTGTGCTGCTTGACGAACTCGACGACGCCATGGAGGAATTGCCCGAAGAGCAGCGCGAAGTGTTCATCGCGCACGAGATCGAAGGGCGCAGCTTCAAGGAGATCGCCGCGGAAACCGGCGTCAGAGTGAATACGCTGCTCTCGCGGAAGCACTATGCCGTGCTGCACCTGCGGGGGCGTCTGCAAGCGATTTATGACGAGTTTGAGAAGGAGTGAGGTGAACGAAATGAAAGTACATGGAATCAAGCGCGTATTTATCTTCATCGTGTTTGCACTGGCGGCGAGCGCGGTCTTCGGCTTCGTGGTGATGCATTTGTGGAATTGGCTCGCGGCCGCGGTATTTGGCTGGCGGCTGATCAGCTTCTGGCAGGCGGTGGGGATTCTGCTTCTTGCAAGGATCCTCTTCGGACGGCTGCCGGGGGTCCATGGGCCGGGGGGATATTGGCGCGCGCGAATGATAGAGCGCTGGGAGCAGATGACTCCCGAAGAGCGCGAGAAATTCCGCGCGGGCATGCGCGGGCGTTGCGGCCATGGCGAAATGCCTCCGCCAGCGACGGAACAGAAGGCGTAAAGGCGGAACGTGCCTGCGGACGAGCGCGACGGCCTCAATCGTGGTGAGCGCCGCGAAGAACGTCCACGGCGTGGGGCAGGAGATCAGCGACGGCGTCGAGCGATTCGACGGCACCCTTGGGACTGCCGGGCAAATTCACGATCACGCATTTCGCGCGCACGCCAACTACGGCGCGCGAAAGAATCGCGCGAGGAGTCGACTCCCTGCCCTTGGCGCGCATGAGTTCGCCGAAGCCGGGTAGCAGTCTTTCGCTGACGGCCGCGGTCGCCTCGGGGGTCGAATCGCGCGGCCCGATGCCGGTGCCGCCGGTGGTCAGGACCACGTCCGTGGCCCCGGAATCGGCGAGCGTGGTGAGGCGCGAAGCAACTGTGGCGCGCTCGTCAGGCAGCGTTTCGGTTGCGATGACTTCCCAGCCGAGAGATTTGCAGCGCTCGTTGACGGCAGGGCCGGACTTATCTTCGCACTCGCCGCGCGAAACTCGGTCGCTGATGGTGAGGATAATGACTCGCACTGTACGCTCCGCGCGCGGGCCAGCGGATAAAAATCAGCCGCCGACCCTGTTGCTCTCTTCGTCGAGCTGGCGCATGGCCTCCATGAGCAGGCCGGTGGTGGAATGCGTGGTGGTGACGCGATCGGAGGCGGCGCCGAACTCGATCTCGAATTCGCCGTCGGCCCATTGCACGACTTGATAGACAACGGCATCGCCTTCGACATCGCCGAATTTCGCGTGGCGGCATTGGCCGGCGTCAAAATAAAGTTCGGCCGTCGCGGCGTCACGACGCAGCGTGAGCCGGCAGGACTTCTGCCCCATCTCGAGCGACTGCATCAACTCAGTCACGCTCATCTCTTCGAGGCGTCCCTGAATCACTCCCGGCCGCGAAGCGCGCTGCTGCAATTTTTCGAGGTGCAGCCGGTCCACGAGACGCTTCGCCGCGCGCTCGAGATCGGCCAGAAAGAACGGCTTCACGACGAAATCCTCGCCGCTGCCCACCGACGGCCGCAATCTTTCCTCGATGTCGCTCCGGCTGGCCACAAAAATGAAGGGGATGTGGCGCGTGTTCTCGCGCGCGCGCAATTTCTCGTAGAGCTGCCGCCCGTCCACGCCGGGCATGCGGTAATCGCAGATGATCAGGTCCGGCGGATGCTCGACGGCGCGCAGGAGCGCATCGGCGCCGTCTCGCGTGGCGATGACCTCGCAGTGCGCCTCGACGCCGCGCCGCATCAGATCCAGGATGAGTGGGTTATCGTCGACGATGAGAACCTGCACGTTTTTGGCGGGCTTGGTCATTTCTTGCCGCGATGGCCGCGCGAATGCGCGAGCTTGCGCCGGGGCGCGCGGGCGCGTGCGGAGGGCGCAATGTAATCGCCGCTTCTCCCGCCGTGCTTTTCGACAAGGTAGATGCTCGTGATTTCCATGCCCTTGTCCAGGGCCTTCAACATGTCGTAGGCAGTGAGGGCCGCAGCGGCCACCGCCGTCAAGGCTTCCATCTCCACGCCGGTCCGGGCCGAGGCAGTAACCCGCGATGTGAATTCCAAGCCATTCTGGCATACGCGCGCAGCGACATCAATGTGCGTCAGGGGCAACGGATGACAAAGAGGTATCCATTCTGACGTGCGTTTGGCGGCGGCGATGCCCGCGATGCGCGCCACTTCGAGGGGATGGCCCTTGGGCATCTGGAGGCGGCGAACCTTCGCGAGAGCGGGGCGCGAGACGCGGAGGAATCCGCGAGCGACGGCGATGCGATTTGTGACGGCTTTCGCGGTGACGTCCACCATCGCCACTTCGCCGGACTTCTTCTTGTAATGCGTCAGACCCGCCATGAACCTATCTCGTGAATGCTGTGTCCGTCCCTCGCACGAGGCTTCAGGGGTTGAAACCCCTGAAGTTACGGCGCTTTTCGGCACGGCTCAAGCCGTGCCCTCCTAAGGAAGACGACATATGAGACGCCGTCATGCAGTTGCGTTCATGCTTGCATACGCGTTCGTTCACGGCGCGTCGCGGCGCGGCCAATACTCGGCCCAATCGCCCGCCGCCAGTTCCAGCCGCTCCGGCCGGACGATGAGAAATCCGGTTGCGTGCGAGAGCGCCACGATATCGCCCGAACTCGGCCACGGCAATTCTTGCACGACCGGCTCGCCTCCGCGCGATTCGAGGCGCGCCGGAAGGAAATAGGTTAGCGCGGCGTTCTGCCGCACGGGTGCAGCGAGTTTCGCGGCGACAATCTGCAATTCGCGCGGATCGGCGCCTTGAAGCACTTCGAGCACCGGGCGGACAAAGAGCTCAAACGTCACCAGGGTCGAAGCGGGATTGCCCGGCAGCCCGAAAACCAACTTCCCGCGGCAGACGCCGAACAAAACAGGACGCCCCGGCCGAATCGCCACGCCATCGAAGATAAACTCCGCGCCGAGTTCGCGAAGAACGGGCTCGACGAAATCGTACTTCCCTGCTGAGACTCCGCCGGAGAGAACTAGCACGTCGCATTCGAGGCCGCGCTCGATGCCGCGTCGCAGGTCGTTCGCATTGTCGCGCGCGTTTCCGAGCGGCACGGTTTGGGCGCCGGCCAGTCGCGCGAGCGCCGCGATTGAGACGCCGTTGCTGTTGCGCACTTCGAGCGGAGTCGGCGCGTCGTCCACGCCGACCACTTCGTCGCCGGTGGAAAGAACCGCGAGCCTCGGGCGTCGCGCCACGTTGAGGCGCGCGCAGCCGACTTGCGCGGCGACGCCGATTTCCGCCGCGCCCACTGGCGTTCCCGCGGCGAGCAATTCCGCGCCTGCGCGCGCTTCCGTGGCACGCGGAACGATATTCTGGCCGCGCTGAGGCGCGCGATCGAAGCGCACGCGCCGGCCTTCGATCCGCGCGTGCTCGCTCATGATGACGGCGTCCCCGCCGGATGGCACGCCCGCGCCGGTCATGATCTCCACGCACTGGCCGGGGCCGATCGCTCCGGTGAACGCCGTTCCCGCGCGCGCTTCGCCGATAATCTCGAGCGCCGCGCCGGCCTGGGAAACTTCAGCGGCGCGCACAGCAAAGCCGTCGCGCGTCGAGCGATCAAAGGGAGGATAGTCGCGATCGGCAACGATGGGGCGTGCGAGAACTCGACCCAGCGATTCCGCGAGAGCGATCTTTTCCACTGTGACGGGCTTGTCCGCGCGGCGAACGACTTCGATGACTTTCGCGCGCGCCTCGGCAAGGGAGAGCATTGCACTGCTCCTTAGCAGGATGTCGAAATACCCTCTGGTGGTGTCATTCCGAGGAGCCGGAGGCGACGAGGAATCTGCTTGTTCTTAGTTTTTTCGCCAAAAGCAGATCCCTCACCTCCGTTCGCCAAAAGTGGGCGACCGGGTTCGGGATGACATTAAGCGATCTCTTTCAGCGCACCGTTATAGCCACGAAGCCAATTGCGTGCCAGCCAGGACGATGGTGGCGTCGCGCTCCGGCCCGGTGGAGATCAAACCGATTTCGACTTCGAGGTAATCGCCGACAAATTTCAGATAGTCGCGCGCCTTCTGCGGCAGGCGCTCGGCTTCGCGAATGCCTTCGGTCGGCGCGAGCCATCCCGGCAGCGTGCGGTATTCGGGCTTGACTTCGGTCAGTTCCTCCGCGGTGGCGGGCATTTCGTGGATTGGCGCGCCCTTGTAGCGGTAGCCGGTGCAGACCTGGATTTTGCGCTGCGTATCGAAGACGTCGAGCTTGGTGACGACGAGCGAGGAAATGCCGTTGATCATCTTGGCGTAACGCAACACGACGAGATCGAGCCAGCCGCAGCGCCGCGGACGCCCCGTCACGGCGCCATACTCGCGGCCGCGATCACGCACTTCCATCGCCTCGAGATCGGGCATCTCGGTCGGAAAAGGGCCGCTGCCGACGCGCGTGGTGTAGGCCTTGGTCACGCCCACGACGCCCGTGATGCGCGTCGGACCGACGCCGAGGCCGGTGCAAGCGCCGCCCGAGGTCGCATTCGACGACGTGACGAACGGATATGTCCCGAAATCGATGTCGAGCATCGTGCCTTGCGCGCCCTCGAAGAGAACCGAGCGGCCCGCATCGAGCGCCGCGTTCACTAGCCCCGCCGTGTCCGCTATGTAGGGACGAAGCCGCTCAGCGTACGCGAGATATTGTTCGGCCACGCCCCGCATGTCGAGCTTCGCTCCATACGCGGCTTCGCATACGGCGTTCTTTTCCTGCGCCACGCGCTCGAGCTTATCGAGGAACAGCGCCGGCTCCATGAGATCCGCAACGCGCAACCCGTGACGCGCCATCTTGTCCTCGTAAGCCGGGCCGATGCCGCGCGAAGTCGTTCCGATCTTGTTCGCGCCGCGCGCCGCTTCCGCCGCCTTTTCCATCTGCCGGTGATACGGGAAGATCAGATGCGCGCGCTTCGAGACATGCAGGCGCGCGTTGACGTCAATGCCCGCCTTGGCAAGCGTGTCGAGCTCCGCGACCAGCGCCTGAGGGTCCACCACGACCCCTGAGCCGATGATCGCGTG
>DASPOJ010000214.1:0-22328 GCA_035626055.1 Candidatus Methylomirabilota bacterium
CGCGCTTGTCCTGCGGATGATGGTTAAGTGAAGCAGAGCGCCGCGGCGCCGGGCACGCCGGAGTCGGCGCCGTAGCGGGCGAGCAGGAGCGGGATTTCCTGACAGCGGGGATTGATGGACCAAGCCGGCAGCTTCGCGCGAATGTAGGCGAACCATTCGCTTGCAAGTTCGCCGACGCCGCCGCCGAATATCATCACATCCGGTTCGAGGATGTCCACGATGTTTCCGAGCCAGATGGCGACGAGGTTGAAAGTCTCTGCGAGCACTTCCGAAGACAGGGCGTCGCCTTTCAGCCACGCGGCGGCCACAGTCTCCGCCCGGATTTGTTCGGCGCTGCCGCCGGCGAGCTGCAGCAATCGCGCGCCACGATCTCCTGCCGCCGCGATTCCGGCCCGAGCTCGTGCGGCAATGGCGGGGCCCGAAGCGAACGCTTCGATGCAGCCATACTTCCCGCAGCCGCAGCGAGGGCCGCGAAAATCAATCGTCATGTGACCGCCCTCGGCCGCCGCGCCCGTGCGGCCGTGATAAATGCGCCCGTCCAGAATAATTCCCGTGCCAATGCCGGTGCCCAACGTCGCATAAAAGACCCAGCGATAGCCGCGGCCCGCGCCCCAGAGGGCCTCGGCGAGGCCGGCGGCCTTGGCGTCATTATCCAGGCGCGCATCCACGCCGTACGCCGCGCGGATTTTTTCGACGAGCGGAAAATCGCGCCAGCAGGGAAGATTTGGCGGGTTGAGTACCACTCCCGCGCGCGGATCGAGCGGCCCGGGTGAAGTGATGCCGACTCCGCCCAGCAAGACTCCGGGCTTTGCGGCGAGCACGGCGTCCATCGCGCGGCGGACCGAATGGAAGCCATCGTCGGCGGAGCCGTGAACCTCCATCGGAGCGCGCATCTTGAAAATGATTTCGCCGTTGCCGGTAACAAGACCCGCCGCAACTTTTGTGCCCCCGATGTCCACGCCGAGAAACAGTTTTTCTTGTTCAGACATTGTAGGTTTCCCTTGAAGCCGGCTTATCGCGCGGCGGCCGCCTCCGAACGTGCTGGCTCGCCTGCGCTAGCACGACCATGGCAAGAATCAGCACGGCTACTAGGGGAGCGCGCTAAGCTTCAACGCGCCGTCGCGGCGAGCGCGAGACTATCATAACCGTGCCCGGCAGACGAGAGACGCGCCGGAGCGAGCGTTGGCGACATCTCGATGGCATCGCCGGCCGTGGCAATTCGCGCGAAGCCGAGGTGCGCCATGAGCGGACGATGCGAGTGGATTGCGGAAACAGGCCACAACCTCTATTATTCCGAGAGATTGTGAACAGATCGGAAAGGGGACACTGAGAGGATGCAAATCCATAGAGGGAGTGGTGGCGGCCTGGCCCGCCTGGAGTCACGGAGTTGGGCCGGAACATTGATTTCGATTCAGGCGTTCGCCGCGCTCTTGCTATTTCTGCCGCCCCACGGAGTTCTCGTGGGGGCTGCGCCTCAGGCGCCGGCGGCGAACACGGCGGAGCTGCTTTCGGTAACCGGTCAGGTAATACAGGAATTGCATCTCACGTTGGCGGATTGGAACGCTTTGCCGCGAACGAAAGTCACCGCGAAAGGCAAGCACGATCCGCAGCCGCGCGTCTACGAAGGCGTTGCGCTGATGGACTTATTGGCAAAAGCAGGCTTGCCGACCGGGATGGAGATGCACGGCAAGGGCATGACGCTCGGCGTTGTTGCCAACGCGGCCGACAATTATCACGTCCTTTTTTCTCTCGGCGAACTCGATCCCAATTTCGGAGCCGCTGTCGTTTTGGTCGCCGATCGCGCGGATGGCCAGCCCTTTCCGGCAAACGACGGTCCGTTGCGGATCGTCGTGGTCGGGGACAAGATTGGAGCGCGATGGGTGCACAGGCTGAAGAGTTTTACGGTGGTGCAGGTTATGCCTGAAAAATAATCTCGAGCAATTCTCTACGGCTGCCCATTTCCATTCGGAGGCGCTGCGCTCGCCGGCCCTGGATTCGCCGCCGGAGCGGGCGCGCTCCGCGAGATGACTTGCTGCGGCGTCGGCAGTTGCGACGTATCCCAACCCCCGCCCAGCGCTTCGATCAACTGCACGCTTGCGGTCATTTGCTGCGTGCGAATATTCACCGCCGCTTGCTGGTTGGTGAAGAGGGCTGTCTGGGCAGTGATGACGTTGAGGTACGGATCGATCCCGAGCTTGTAGCGATCGGTGGCCAGCGCAAGATTCCGTTGCGCCGACAGGACGGCGTCGTCCTGCTGAATTCTCTCCTGCGAAAGAATTCGCAGGGAAGATAGATTATCTTCCACTTGCTGAAAGGCAGTCAGAACGGTTTCCCGGTAATTCGCGACCGTGGCATCGTACGTCGCGCGATATTGCTCGACCGTGGCGCGGCGCAATCCCGCATCGAATATCGTTTCCGCCACCGCCGGCCCTACCGACCAGAACCGGCTCGGCCACGTAAACCACTCTGAAATCGAGGTAGTCTGGAGTCCGACTGCGGCGCTCAGAGTGACGACTGGATAGTAAGCCGCGCGTGCGACGCCGATTTGCGCGTTAGCCGCAGCCACCTGCCGCTCCGCGATCGCGATATCCGGACGGCGCTCGAGAAGCTGGGAAGGAACTCCAATGGGGATGCCCGGAGGAGTTTCATTGAGCGGCGAGGCGGAGAGCGAAAACGTGGAGGCCGGCTCGCCGACCAGTGTCGCAATCGCATGTTCGTATTGGGCCCGGAGGATGCCGAGCGCGGTGTCCTGCGCTTCCACAGTTTTCAATTGAGTTTCAGCTTGGGCAACGGATTCGTCGGAGGCAATTCCGGTCTGGTATAGAACCTTTGTGAGATCGAGGGATTGCTGGTACGCGACAACCGTGGAATCCAGCAGTTGTTTCAAGGCGTCTTGGCCGCGGAGCGCGAAATAATCCGCGGCGAGCTCCGCCTGGACCGCTAGGCGCGCATTTTCCAAATCGCCCGCGCTGGCCTGCGCGCCTGCACTCGCAGCTCTGACAGTGTTTCGCACGCGGCCCCACAGATCGGGCAGCCAGGTCGCATCAACCGGCAGCGAAGACTCTGTGAACGGTTTGGCGGTGGATGGGCTGGATGTGAGAGGGGAGCGTTGATTGGAAATGCTGGGGGCGGTCGTCACGGTGGGGAAATACTGGCTGCGAGCTTCCCGGACGAGCGCTCGCGCAGCCATGTAATTCGCAAACGCAGCCGCAACCGTCTGGTTGGAAATGTTGACCTTGTCTTCGAGTTGGTTCAATTGCGGGTCGTTGAAGATCGTCCACCATTGGCCATGAAGGGCGTCGTCCTTGGGTTCGGCGACGCGCCAGCCGTCCGTCAATTTCTGGTCCGCCGGCGTAAGCTCTTTGTACGCAGGAGGAGCCGGTGCGGTCGGCGTGTGATACCTAGGCGCCAAGTCGCAGCCATTCAAGGCCAGCAACGCCGCCAGCACAAATGCGAGTGGAACTTGAGACCTCAACTTCACGTTGCCACACCTCATCCGAGGGATTCCTGCGGTGATGCGCCAGCGCGTCGCCGGCGCCAACGCAATAGCCAGTCGCGCAGTCGGTCCATATAAAGGTAGACCACCGGCGTCGTGTACAGCGTCAGCATCTGGCTCAGCAACAGCCCGCCGATGATCGTAATTCCCAAGGGACGCCGAAGCTCCGATCCGGTTCCAGTTCCCAGCGCCAGCGGCAAGGCGCCGAACATCGCCGCCATGGTGGTCATGAGAATGGGCCGGAACCGGAGAATGCACGCTTCGTAGATGGCATCCTCTGGACTCTTGCCCTCAGTTCGCTCGGCCGCCAGAGCGAAATCAATCATCATGATTGCGTTCTTTTTCACGATGCCGATCAATAGGAGAACGCCGATGACGGCAATGACGGTCAGTTCCGTCCGGAACAGCAGCAGGGCGAGCACCGCGCCGACTCCGGCCGAGGGCAACGTCGAAAGAATTGTGATCGGGTGAATCAAACTTTCGTAGAGAATGCCCAGCACGATGTATACCGCGGCGAGCGCCGTCAGAATCAGGTACGGCATGGTCTGCAGCGAAGCTTGGAACGCTTCCAGCGTGCCCGAAAACATCCCGTGGATCGTACTCGGCATGCCCATCCTTTGTTCCGTGGCCGTGATCTCGTCCGCCGCTTGCCCCAGCGACACTCCCGGCGCCAGGTTGAACGACACCGTCACCGACGGGAACTGGCCCTGGTGATTCACAGACAGTGCCGCCGTCGTCGGCTCGAAATGCGCCACTGCGCTCAACGGCACGATCTTTCCCTGTGAGGCGCGAATGTAAACGTCATTCAATCCTTCCGGCGTCTGCCAATACTTCGGCTGGACCTCCATCACCACGTGGTACTGATTCACGCCCGTGTACATCGTTGAGACTTGCGCCTGGCCGAACGCCTGGTAAAGCGTGCCGTCAATCATTTGCGGTGTAATGCCGAGGCGGGACATCGTGGCGCGATCGTAGATCAGCGAGGCTTCCAGGCCGCTGTTCTGCTGGTCCGTGTTGACGTCGGTCAGGTCCGGCAGCTTCTTCAACTCGCGATAGAGTTGCGGCCCCCACTTGACCAAGTCCTGCAAGTTGTCGCTTTGGATCGTGTACTGGTATTGCGCATTGCTCATGCGGCCGCCGATACGCAAGTCCTGGCCTGCGTTCATAAAGACCGTGACCCCGGGCACGGACAGCATCTTAGGCCGCAGACGGTCAATCACCTGGCTCGAAGAGACCTTGCGCTCCGAGATGGGCTTCAGGCTCATGAAAAGAAAACCGCCGTTCGTAGCCCCTTGGCCTCCCGTGAACGCCACCACGTTTTCCACGGCGGCGTCCGACTTGATCAATTGCACGAAACGGGAAGTGGCCACCTGCATCGCCTGAAATGAAATGTCCTGAGACCCCTGCATCCCCCCGCCAATCGTGCCGTTGTCCTGCAGCGGGAAAAAGCCCTTGGGCACAATGGCGAACAGATAGATGTTGACGGCGATGGTGAGGAACAATACGCCGAGGGTGAGTGGGGCGTGATGCAGCACCCAGGTCAGCGTGCGCTCGTAACTCCCCAACAGCGCGCGGAACCCGCGGTCGCTCGCGCGGTAGAATACATTGTGCTTCTGCCCGGCTTGCTCCTGCTTCAGCAGCCGTGAGCACATCATCGGAGTCGTCGTGAGCGAGACCCCCAGCGAGACGAGAATGGCTGCCGAAAGCGTGACGGCGAATTCGCGGAAAAGCCTCCCAACGACGCCGCCCATCAGGAGAAGCGGGATGAAAACCGCCACGAGCGACAGGCTCATCGATAGCACCGTAAAGCCGATCTCCTTGGCTCCCAGCAGGGCCGCTTGCATCGGCGGCATGCCCTTCTCGAAGTGGCGCATGACGTTCTCGATCACCACGATCGCGTCATCCACGACAAAGCCCGTGGAAATCGTCAGGGCCATGAGCGATAAATTGTCAATGCTGAAGTGACACAAATACATGATGCCGAATGTGCCGATCAAGGACACGGGAACCGCAACGCTCGGGATCGTGGTCGCTCGGGGATTTCGCAGGAACACGAATACAACGAGAATCACCAGACATACGGAAATCGTGAGCGCGCGTTCCACGTCGCTCACCGACGCACGAATCGTCAGTGTGCGGTCCAGCGTGATGGAAACATCGATCGCGGCCGGAATCGAGGCTTTCAGCGAAGGAAGCGCGGCCCGGATGCGATCGACCGTGTCGATGATGTTGGCGCCGGGCTGCCGGAAGATGATGAGCAGCACCGCGGGCTGCCCGTTCACAAAACCCGCCGCACGAACGTTTTCGGTCGAGTCCACGACGTCGGCGACATCGGAGAGCTTGACCGCCGCGCCGTTGTGATACCCCACGACCAAGGGCTGGTAATTCACCGCTTTCATGAGCTGGTCGTTGGTCGCGATGTCGGCAGTGGTTTTATCGCCGGCGATCTGGCCCTTTGGCAGATTCGCGTTCTGCCGGCTCAACATGGCGCTGACGTCCGAGAGTCCCAGCCCGTAGCTGTTCAGTTGCGTCGGATTGACTTCGACGCGCACTGCGGGCAAAGAACTCCCTCCCGCGATCACTTGTCCCACGCCCTGGATTTGCGAGAGCCGCTGAACCATGATCGTGGATGCGGCGTCATAGAGCGCTCCGCGGTCGTACACTTTCGACGTGAGCGCCAGAATCAAGATCGGTGAGTCCGCGGGATTCACCTTGCGGTAAGTGGGGTTGCTCGGCAGGTTGGTCGGCAGATAGCTGCGGGCGGCATTGATCGCCGCCTGTACGTCGCGCGCAGCTCCATCAATGTTCCGGCTCAAGTCAAACTGAAGTGTGATCGAAGTCGTCCCGAGATTGCTGGAGGAAGTCATTTCCGTGACGCCCGCAATGCGTCCCAACTGCCGTTCCAGGGGGGTAGCGACCGAAGACGCCATCGTCTCGGGGCTTGCTCCCGGCAGAGCCGCCCCCACGGAGATTGTGGGGAAGTCAACCTGGGGCAACGGAGATACCGGCAGGACGCGAAACGCGACCGCGCCCGCCAGCGCCACCGCGGCCGTCAACAAGGTTGTGCCTACGGGTCGCCGGATGAATGGAGTCGAGAGACTCATGCCTAATCTCCCGGGACAGCTTCGGGGCTGGCCGCGCCCGCGCGGCGTGCGGAGACTCGGTGAGCGACTCGGTCGAAAAAGATGTAGATCACCGGTGTCGTGTACAGAGTAAGAATCTGGCTCAGAATCAGGCCGCCAACCATGGCGATTCCCAATGGCCGGCGCAACTCGGAGCCGATGCCCGTCCCCAAAGCCAGCGGAAGCCCGCCGAGCATAGCCGCCATTGTCGTCATGAGAATGGGCCGGAACCGGAGCAGACAGGCCTGGTAGATCGCCTCCTCGGCTTTCTTGCCGTCTTTCCGCTGGGCATCGAGCGCGAAGTCAATCATCATGATGCCGTTCTTCTGCACGATTCCAATCAGCAGGATGATTCCGATCAGCGCGACAACGCTTAGCTCGGACCCGCAAATCAGCAAGGCCAGTATGGCCCCGACACCTGCCGATGGCAGCGTCGAAAGGATCGTTATCGGATGGATGTAACTCTCGTACAAAACGCCCAGAACGATATACACCGTCACCAACGCCGCCAGAATCAGAATCGGCTCGTTCGTCAACGATGCCTCGAAAGATGCGGCGGTTCCTTGAAACGCCGCTAGCACGCTCAGCGGCATCTTGATGTCGGTTTGCGCCTTCTGAAGGGCCGCTGTGGCGCTGCCCAACGAGGCATTCGGCGCCAGGTTGAACGAGATCGTTACCACCGGAAACTGTCCCTGATGATTGACCGAAAGCGGCGCGGCCTGCCAGTCGAGATGCGTGAACGAGCTGAGCGGAACTGCCGAGCCGTTGACCGCCGTCACGGCCCCGGGGTTTGCCGAACCGCCAGTAGGGGCGGCAGAGGAGGGGCCTGCGGGGCCCGAGCTGGCCGATACGCCGCTCCCGCCCGCTGTTGTCGCCGTGACCAGCGCCGTTCCGGAGGACCCCGACCCCGTCGTGGTCGCCGATGGGGCCAGCGCGGAGCGCACATAAATGTCCTGAAGTTTGGAGGGATTCTTCTGGAAATCCGGCAAGGTTTCGAGAATCACGTGGTACTGATTGAGGTCCGTGTAGATCGTCGAGATTTCCCGCTGGCCAAAGGCGTCGTAGAGCGTTTCATCGATCGCCTGCGGCGTGATTCCCATTCGAGATGCTGTTTCCCGGTCGATCACGAGCGTTGCGGCCAAGCCTCCGGTCTGCTGATCGGTGGCAAGGTCGCGAAGCTCCGGTGCCTGCTCCAGCCTCGCCATCAGCTTTGCAGTCCAGTAGTTCAATTCGTTCACGTCGGGGTCTTCCAGCGTGTATTGATACTGCGTGCGGCTGACGCGGTCTTCGACCGTCAAATCCTGAACGGGCTGCATGTAGAGCGTGATGCCGTCCACTCTGTCCAGTTCGGGCTGCAGGCGGCGGATGACGTCCGAAGCGCTGATCTTGCGCTCATCGAGCGGCTTGAGATTGATTTGAAGCCGGCCGGAGTTGAGCGTGGTATTCGTCCCGTCAACTCCAATGTAGGAAGATACGTTCTCCACCGCAGGGTCCTCCAGGATGATTCTCGTCAGCGCTTGCTGCTTCTCGGACATCGCCGGAAACGAAATTGTCTGCGAGGCTTGAGAAATTCCCTGGATGATTCCCGTATCCTGCACGGGAAAGAAGCCCTTTGGAACGACAATGTAGAGCACGATGGTCAAGACGAGCGTCCCCGCCGCAACCACCAGGGTTCCAGTCCTGTGTTTCAGAACCCATTGAAGCGTCCGGCCGTAAAACGCAATCACGCGCTCGAACCCGCGCTCGGACGCCCTGAAAAAGCGAGAATGCTGTTCGGCTGGCTTGTGTTGCAACAACCGGGCGCACATCATGGGTGTCAGTGTCAGCGAGACGACGGCGGAAACCAGAATCGTGACGCTCAGCGTGATGGCGAATTCGCGGAACAGCCGCCCCACGACATCGCCCATGAACAACAGCGGAATCAATACGGCGATGAGCGAAACCGTCAGCGAAATGATCGTAAATCCAATCTGTTCCGAGCCTTTCAGCGCCGCTTCGAGCGGCGGGAGGCCTTCCTCGATGTACCGGACGATGTTCTCGATCATCACGATTGCGTCGTCCACCACGAACCCGGTGGAGATCGTCAGCGCCATCAACGTGAGATTGTTCAGACTGTATCCGGCCAGATACATCACGCCGAACGTCCCCACCAGCGACAGCGGAACCGCGACGCTCGGAATGATCGTGGCCGAAATGTTGCGCAGGAACAGAAAGATCACCATGACGACAAGCGCCACGGTGAGCATCAACTCAAATTCCACGTCGCTGACCGATGCGCGAATCGTCGTCGTTCGGTCGGTCAGCACTGCCAGGTTGACGGCCGCGGGCAAGGTTTGCTGCAACATCGGCAGCAAGGTCTTGATGCGATTGACCACCTGAATGATGTTTGCCCCGGGCTGCCGCTGGATATTCACGATGACCGCGGGGGTCTCGTTCATCCACGCCGCTTGCCGCGTGTTTTCCACATCGTCGTCGACCTCGGCGACGTCCGACAGTTGCACGGGCGCGCCGTTGTGGTAGGCGACGATCACCTTGTTGAAATCCTTGCTGGTCAGCAGTTGGTCGTTTGAAGCGATCTGGTAATCCTGTTGCGGGCCGTCGAAATTGCCTTTTGCCAGGTCCAGGCTCGTTTGCTGCAGTGCGGTGCGAACATCTTCCAGGTTGATTCCGTAGGAAGACAGCGCCACCGGATTCACTCTCACGCGGACTGCCGGTTTCTGGCCGCCGCCAATGGTGACCAGCCCCACACCGGGCAACTGCGCGATCTTCTGAGCCAGCCGCGTGTCGGCGAGGTCTTCGACTTGGGGAAGCGGAATTGTGTTCGACGTCAGGGCAAGCGTCAAAATCGGAAAGTCCGCCGGGTTCGTCTTGCTGTAGATCGGCGGCGTCGGGAGATCGGGCGGAAGATAACTCTGCGCCGCGTTGATAGCGGCTTGAACTTCTTGCTCCGCGACGTCAATGCTCAGATCGAGCGAGAATTGTAGAACGATGATCGAACTTCCGCCCGAACTGGTCGAGGTCATCTGATTCAGGCCGGGGACCTGGCCGAACTGCCGCTCGAGCGGCGCCGTAACGGCGGAGGCCATGACGTCGGGACTCGCCCCGGGATAAAACGTCACAACCTGAATTGTCGGGTAGTCAACTTCCGGCAGTGCGGAGACCGGCAACTGCGAAAACGCCACAAACCCGGCGAGCAGGATCGCTGCCATCAAAAGTGAAGTCGCGACCGGCCGCAGGATGAATGCGCGAGACGGACTCATTGTCCCCCAGGCCCTCGGTTCGGGTTGCTGGGAACGCCCGTACTAGACGGAATGGTCGCGGCGCTCGAGCCGGAGGTCGCCCCGCCCGCGCCGCTTCCAGGGCCGGCTCCCCCCGGCGTCTTCTGGATGCTGACCCTGGCGCCATCCTGCAATTTGTCGAAGCCATTCACCGCGACGACGACGCCCGGATCGATGCCTTCGACGCGGCTCATCGTGCCGTCCGTCGTGAACGTGCCGTCCGCCGTGCCCGATGTCACGGGCCTCATGGACGCGGTCTGATCCGGATTGATGACGTAGACGAACGCCCCCTGCGCACTCCTCTGGATGGCCGCGCTGGGAATGAGCGTGACACCTTTTTCCGTTTCCACCAGCAACCGCGCATTCACAAACTGGCTGGGAAACAGGGCATTGTCCGTGTTTGGGAAAAGGGCCTTCAGCTTCAACGTGCCGGTCGTGGGGTCAATCACGTTATCGAGTGTAAGCAGGTAGCCGCTGGCGAGTTTTTGAGTTTGATCGCGATTGAAAGCATCCACCACCAGCCGGTGTCCCTGGCGCAATTGCGTTTGAATCTGCGGGAGATAATCTTCTGCCACGCTGAATATCATCGTAATCGGCTGAAGCTGGGTGATGACGACCAGCGCCGTCGAGCTGTTCGCCTGCACGATATTCCCCGGATCCACGAGTCGCAGGCCGACTCGTCCATCGATCGGCGAAGTGATGTGGCAGTAGTCGAGATTCACGCGCGCGTTCGCAAGCTGTCCCTCGTCGTTTTTCACCGTGCCTTCATCTTGCAGGACGATCTGCTGCTGGTCGTCGAGCTGCTGCTTCGCGATCGCGTTGCGGCTGTACGCTTGCTGGTAGCGATCGAGGTCAATTCGCGCCTCATTCAGCGCGGCTTGATCGCGCGCCAGTTGGCCCTCGACTTGGGTCAATTGCGCCTGGTAAGGCCGCGGGTCGATGTCGAGCAGCGGTCCGTCCTTGTGAACCAATTGGCCTTCCTGGTAGTGCACCTGCATGATCTGGCCCTGCACTCGGCTTGTCACCGTGACCGTATACACCGGCGTGACGGTACCTATCGCGTTGATATAGACCCCGATGTCGCCCTTTTGGGCCGTCGTGGCCACGATCGGAACGCTGCGCGCAGGCGGCGCTGCTTTGACCTTTCCAGTTTCCGACGCGCTGTGACGGCGATAAATCAAGAACCCCGCGATCACGGCCACCACTAAAATCCAAATCCACCAACGCCTCTTTCGAGGCGCGTGTCCGCTCGCCGAGGATCGCTCGCGCGTCAGCGAACCGGCTGTATCTGCGTCCAGTTCAGAATGTTGTTCAGGCAAGGAGAGTCCTCACTTCTTGTCGATTCGCATTTCGTTCCGAGCCGGTCTCCGGGCGGCATCTCCGCTTCGCGCCGCCAAAGTCAATGCTGGGCCCGGTCTCCATGGCGCCTTTCTGACCCATCGGAGCCTTCGTTTGTGAAACGGCTCCCGTTGTTCTACCTCATCGGCGTCCAGGCGCCACTCGCTCCAATGAGTTAGACGGGGGCCAGAAGTCCGACCCTCTGCATCGGATGGAAGGGCAATTCATTCTGGACCGCGGTCAAGAGGCTTTCAAGCTTCCCGCGTCCCCGCGATCCCGCCTACTGAATAGTGATCCTGCGCCCTGCACCTAACCCTTCATGGAATAGATGGCCCCGGAGGAAATATGGTTACACCTTATCCCGTCCGGAGCAAGATGTGCCTTGAATCGGCCCCCGACTGGCTAACGCGAAGAGAATCAGGCCGTTTGCGTCTGCAAGAAGCCGTCAGGCAGAGGCCGCGCCCTCGTCGTCAACTCTGCCGGAATCACCTGTTCTGGCGCGTTGTAGTGGAGCGAGGTCCCAGCGCGGCAGAATCATCATCGGGATCATTTCATTCTTCTTGCGATTCAAATACCAGCACGGCGCGTAACCGAAATGAGGGAAAATCGAATGGACGCAGGTGTCCGTTTCGGGGTTGCCAAGATACAGCTCCGATTTGCCGTTCTTTTGCGCAACCGCGTAGATCGGCTGGAGTCTCACTGATCCGAACGCGTTCCCGAATTTCGGCTGGCTCATCTTGAATCGAACGACGAGATAGTCCCCGCCATACAAGAGAGCCGCCGCGGACAATGTGCCGGCGAACGTCCACTTCGCAATCAAGGACAACCGTTTCACGAATCTTTCCCTGGCGCCGGGGTTCGAACGTGCGTGAAGTGCAACCCTCGTGAATTCTCTGCGGACCCGGCCTCCGCTGCGCACGACGATATTTTAACCGCATATTCCAGTGTACTGTGCTCGGTTCCGCAGCGCGCTCGAACTTGCTCTCTTTGCAGGCTCCCCGCCATCACAGACTGCGCAGCTCTCCCGCACAGCCCCAGCCGCTCCTGCCGCATCCAACCCGTCAGTCTATGGTCTATAATGCCTGCTTAAGATCAGGCACAGCCGCCAGGGAGGTCGAATCGATGCGCCCCCTCGAGATTCTAACGGGAACCACGAAATCCTGCACGAGTCACATTTCTCTGTCGATAACACGATCTGAGAACTCATCCGCGCTGCGCGCAGCCGCTGGCATGGTCCTGGCGTTCTCATTTCTGTGCACATTCGTTCCAGTCGCCCGGCCCGCGGGACGCCAGACGAGTACGCCACCTCCAGCGGCCGCTCCCGCCGCCGCGCCGGCTCCCGCGACCAAGCTCAAGCACGAACAAACTCTGGAGCGGTCCTTGAATCCCGGCGAGACGCAGAGTTTCTTGATTCATTTGAAGAAGGGCCAGTTCTTCCACGTGGAAGTCGAGCAAGTCGGTATCGACGTGGTTCTGGTTCTCTCGGGTCCCGACGGCAAACAGATCGCCAAGATGGACACGTTGAACTCGACGTTCGGCCCAGAGAAGATCTCAGCCATAACCACCTCGGGTGGAAATTACAGACTCGACGTGGTGTCCATGGATAGCAAGGCGGCCGCGGGTCTCTATCGTCTTACGCTTGCCCGTCCCCGGAAACCCATTGCGCAGGACACTTCCCGC
The DNA here is from genome assembly GCA_035626055.1 of Candidatus Methylomirabilota bacterium. GTDB lineage: Bacteria > Acidobacteriota > Terriglobia > Acidiferrales > UBA7541 > DASPOJ01. Next base: position 12,915 of record DASPOJ010000214.1, read on the forward strand.
ATCACTGCCGAAAGGGATATGGCCGATGCCACTATCCTGACCAATCAAGAGTCAGAGGATGCGCATCGCCACGCCCTCCAGGAATTCCTAGATGCCGCAAAGATCTGGCACGACTTGGGTGACGGATACGAAGAGGCGCTGGCCCTCGGCTCCGCTGCCTACCTGCAATCGGGTTTGGGTCAGAGCCAGGATGCGCTGAAGGGATATTTGGCGGCTCAATCTCTCTTCCACGCTTCGGGCGAGACCGAAGGGGAAGCCTCCAATCTGGATAATCTCGCGCTCCTTTACGACAGCCTCCTCGACAAGCCTCACGCCCTAGACTCTTACGAGCAAGCGGTTGTTCTGTGGGACAAGCTGGGCAATCGCGCTAACGAGGCCACCGATTTGAACGATATCGGCCTGATTCACTACGCTCAGGGCGATAACCGAGGCGCGCTGACGTATTACCAACGGGCCTTGCCCATCAAGCAAGCCGTAGGCGATCGCGCCGGAGAAGCGGCCGTCCTCAATAACATCGGCTTGATCTACGATGAACTAGGCGACAAGAAAAAGGCGCTTGATTTCTACATGCAAGCGCTGCCCATCAAGCGGCAGATCGGCGACCGCAACGGCGAAGCCACGATTCTCAGCAACATCGGCTACGACTACAACTCGCAGGGCGATCCGCAAAAGGCCATCGACTATTACCAACAGGCATTGAAGATCAAGCAGGAGACCGGCGACAAGACTGGCCAAGCCACCGGGCTAAACAATTTGGGTCTGGCGTATGACGGCATGGGTGACAAGGAAAAGGCGCTCGATTATTACAATCAGGGACTTGCGCTGGCCGAATCCACTCAGGATGTGGCGCTCGAAAGCACACTCATCGACAACATCGGCCGGCACTACTACAGCCTCGGCGACAGCCGCCAAGCCATAGAGAATTACAACAAGGCCATGGGTTTGGCGACCCAAACTGGTGATAAGTCGAGTCAGGCGGGCATCCTCACCGACCTCGGCCTGGTTTACGAGGATTTGGGCGAAGAACAAAAGGCCATTGAGTACTACAACCAGGCGCTGCCCCTCCGCAGAGATGTGGGCGATCCAGTCGGACTTTCGACCACGCTGAACGATCTCGGGACCGTCTACCTCAATCTCGATCAAGACGACAAAGCCCTCGACTTTTACAACCAGTCTCTTCCGCTCGAGCAGTCCGCGGGAGACCTTTCTGGCGAAGCGGCCACGCTCAGCAATATCGGCAGCGTCTACGACGATAAGGACCAGCAGCAAAAGGCCCTTGACTATTTCAACCAGGCCCTTCCTCTCAAACAGCAAGTGAAGGACCCGGCCGGTGAAGCGGTTGTCTTGAGCAACATCGGAAGGATTTACTCCAAGCTGGGTGACCAGCAGAAAGCCCTCGATTTCTTCGAGCGCGCCTTGACACTCGGCCGCCAGGTGGGAGATCGCGACGGTCAAGCGAGAACTCTCAACAACATCGCTAAGGTTTCCCTCAAGCTGGGAGACAACCAAAAGGCCCTCGATTATTTCCTGCGCTCGCTCGAACTCCTCCAGGAAGTCCATGATCCCATCGGCGAAGGGAATGTCCTGACCTCCCTGATGCACTACTGGCGGGATGCAAAGCAGCCGGAGACTGCGATCTTCTTCGGCAAGCAGGCGATCAATCAATTCCAGGAAGTCCGCTCCAACATCAAGGGTCTCGAGGCCGAAGCGCAAAAGAGTTTCGTGAAGTCGCGCGAGGGCACTTACCGCGATGTCGCCAGCTTGCTGATTGCCCAGGGGCGATTGTACGAGGCCCAGGAAGTGCTCGTCCTTCTGAAGGACCAGGAGTACTTCGATTTCATCCGGCGCGATACGCGTGGAGCCGCCGCTTTGACGGCGCCCGTTCCGCTGACCACCAGTGAATCCGATCTCGACAAGAAGTTTCGGCTGATTTCCGATCGCGTGACGGCCATCGGGGGCGAGTGGGCCCTGCTGCACGCAAAGCCCTCGCGCACTCCGGAGGAGGAGCAGCATCTGAACGATCTTGCGTCGCAACTCGAGGTCGCGAATCAGGAGTGGAGAGATTTCCTGAATAACATGTACACGTCGCTCAAAACGACCGGCCTGGCCCAAAAGAGCGTCCGCAACTTGCAGGAAAACGCCAGCGGAATGCAGAAAGTCTTGCGGCAACTCGATCCGGGCACGGTCGCTCTCTACACGCTGGTCGGCGACGACAAATATCAAGTGATCGTGGTGACGCCGAATGTGGTCGTCGCGCGGGAATATCCCATCACGGCCGCGGACTTAAGAAAGAAAGTCTTGGATTTCAGGCAGGAGCTGTCAGCCTCGGACGGCGACCCGCTGCCCGGCGCGCAAGACCTGTATTCCATTCTCGTCGGTCCGGTCGAGAAGGATCTCGATGGCGCGAAGGCGACGACCCTGCTCTGGTCCCTCGACGATGTCCTGCGCTACGTTCCCATGGCCGCGCTGAACGACGGCGAACACTATCTTGTGGAGAAGTACCGCACGGCGGTGTTCACGCCGTCGAGCGTCGCCGACCTGACGGACAAGCCCGAAGTGAAGGATTGGCTCGGCCTCGGCATGGGCGTCTCGAGGGCGTATGGCGACTTTCCGGCCCTGCCTTCCGTGCCGGGCGAATTACAAAGCGTGATCCAGGAGGGTGCTGCGCCTAAAGGTGTGATGCCCGGAGAAGTCTTGCTGGACGACAATTTCACTGTCGCCAACATGAAGAAGGCGCTCGAAGAGGTCCATCCCCTGGTGCACATTGCGAGCCATTTCTATTTTTCTCCCGGCAATGAGACCAACTCGTTTCTCCTGCTCGGTGGCAGCGATCCGCATGGCTCCCATCTGACTCTGGCCCAGATGCGTGACGATCCTTCCTTCGATTTCAGCCAGACGAAATTGTTGACCCTCTCCGCGTGCGACACGGCGATGGGCGGCGCCGAAGGTGACGGCCGCGAAGTGGACGGCTTGGGCAACGTGGCGCACGACAAAGGCGCCGAAGCCGTGCTCGCTTCTCTTTGGGCCGTCAATGACAAGAGCACCGGCGTCCTCATGCAGGAGATGTACCGCCTGTGGACCACGACGCCGGGCATGACCAAATCCGAAGCGCTGCGCCGCGCGCAACTCGCTCTTCTGCATGATCCGAAAGGGGCCTATTCGAGGCCCTACTATTGGGCTCCGTTCGTCCTTATCGGCAATCCCCGCTGAGTTTTCAGCGATTCGCGTTCTGACACTCGCGAGCACCGGGCCGTTTCTTGCGGCGGATCCCCCCCGGCGAGCGAGGTACAAAGTCCCCGACGCCGAATTGTCGGTGGTAATCATCTATAATGGAAGTGGTTGCGCAACGCGAGCCTGCGGTTGTCTCAGGTCCGGCGCCGGGTCATAAGCTTACGGAACGGTTTCTCAGGGGCGGTCTCGCAACGGGGGACAACCTGGGCACGTCTATAAATCGGGGATGGTTTTCGGTTGAATCGATTGAGACGTTTGCGGAAAGCACTCGCTTTTCACGGGTGCCTCAGCCTGGCCCGTTGTCGGTAAGCATAAATTTTGCCGCGTGCCGGACCGGAGCGGATGCAGTCCGCCGTGGTCGCTAATCTCGTGAGACTCATATGTGGATAGTACGCCTCGCTCTTCGCAGGCCATATACCTTTATCGTCGTGGCGCTGGCGATCCTGATTCTGGGTCCGCTGGTCATTTTGCGCACTCCGACCGACATTTTCCCGAACATCGACATTCCCGTCGTCAGCGTCCTCTGGAACTACGCCGGCCTCTCCGCGCAGGAACTCAACTACCGCATCGTCACGCCCCACGAGCGCATTCTGACGACCACCGTCGATAACATCGAGCACATCGAATCGCAGAGTCTGAATGGGGTCGGCGTGGAGAAGATTTTTTTCCATCCCGGCGTCAATGTGGCTACGGCGGTCGCCCAGGTGACTTCCGCTTCCCAAGTGATCCTGAGGGTGATGCCGCCGGGAACGACCCCGCCGCTGGTCATCACCTATACGGCATCCAGCGTCCCGATTTTGCAGCTCGCGCTTTCCGGGCAGAATCTCTCCGAGCAGCAACTCTTCGACCTCGGCGTAAACTTTATCCGCACGCGCCTCTCGACCGTCCCCGGCGCAGCCATCCCGTACCCTTACGGTGGCAAGCAGCGCGGGATCATGGTGGATCTGGATACGCAGGCGCTGCAATCCAAGGGGCTTTCGCCTTCCGACGTTGTCAACGCGATCAACGCCCAGAACTTGATTCTCCCGTCCGGCACCTCGAAGATCGGCCTCTACGAGTACGACGTCGCGATGAACGGCAGCTCGCAAACCGTCGCCGGGCTGAACGATCTGCCGATCAAGACGGTTAACGGGACCACCATTTATATCCGAGACGTTGCCCAGGTCCGGGATGGCTTTCCCCCACAGACCAATATTGTGCGCGTCAACGGTCAGCGGTCGGTTCTCCTCACCGTCTTGAAAACCGGGAACAACTCCACGCTCGACATCATATCGAAGATCAAAGCGCTCATGCCCGCGATCCTTGCGGGTCTCCCGTCCACCCTCCGCGCTCACGCACTTGTGGACCAGAGCTTTTTTGTCCGCGCCGCGATTTCAGGCGTCGTGCGCGAGGCGGTCATCGCCGCCTGCCTCACGGCCATCATGATCCTGGTTTTCCTGGGCAGCTGGCGCAGCACGGTGATCATCGCGATCTCGATTCCCCTTTCGATTCTCGTCTCCGTCATCTGCTTGAGCGCCTTGGGCGAGACGATCAATATCATGACGCTCGGAGGCCTCGCGCTCGCCGTCGGCATCCTCGTGGACGACGCCACCGTCGCGATTGAGAACATCCATCGTCAGTTCGCCATGGGCAAGGAGACCGAGCACGCCATTCTCGACGGCTCGCAGCAGATCGCCGTCCCGGCGTTCGTCTCCACGCTTGCCATCTGCATCGTCTTTGTGCCGATGTTCTTTCTCACGGGAGTCGCGCGCTATCTGTTCGTTCCCATGGCGGAAGCCGTGGTTTTCGCGATGCTCGCGTCGTACCTCCTCTCGCGGACGCTCGTGCCGACGATGGCGAAGTACTTGCTTCGCGGCCTCGAGGAGACAGAGCACGCCGCGCCCGCGCCTCGCGCCAATCTTCTCGTACGCTGGCAGCAGGGGTTCGAGCGGCGATTCGAGGACTTCCGCGATTGGTATCACGGCTGGCTCGAGACGGCCATCGCGCACAAGGGCGTTTTTATGATCGCCTTCCTCGGTTTCTGCGTCGCTTCGTTTGCGCTCTTTCCCTGGCTCGGCCAGGATTTCTTCCCCTCCGTGGATAGCGGCCAATTCAAACTTCACGTACGCGCGCGCACGGGCACGCGCATCGAGGAAACCGCGCGTCTCTGCGATCAAGTCGAGGACGAAATCCGCAGCCAAATTCCGCCGAACGAACTCGATGGCATCGTGGACAATATCGGCTTGCCCTACAGCACCATCAACCTTTCCTACTCCAATTCCGCGCCCATCGGGTCGGGCGATGCCGATATCCTCGTCGTGCTGAACGAGAAGCATCGTCGTACCGCTCAGTACGTGCACGATTTGCGCCTCGGGCTGGCGGAACGTTTCCCCGGCGTCACTTTTTACTTTCAATCTGCCGACATGGTGAGCCAGATTCTCAGCTTCGGACTCCCGGCTCCGATCGACATTCAGGTGCAAGGCTACGATCTCGACGCCAATCGCCTCTTCGCGGGCCGCTTGCTCGACGAAGTTCGCCAGATCCCCGGCACCGTGGACCTGCACATCCACCAGCCTTTCGATTTGCCCCGATTGGACATCAATGTGGATCGAACGAAGACGAACGAGGTCGGCCTGACCCAGCGCGACGTCGCCACGAATTTGCTTGTCTCTCTCAGCGGCAGCTTCCAAACCACGCCGTCCTTCTGGCTCGATCCTAAGAACGGCGTGAGCTACAACGTCGCGGTGCAAACGCCGCAGTATCGCAACAACACCCTACAGGATCTCCAGAACATTCCGATCTCGGCCCCGGCCGGGCGCCCTCCCCAGATCCTCGCGAGCCTCGGCACGATTCAGTTGAACGAGGAGCAGGGGACTGTGTCCCATTACGATGTTCAGCCTGTCCTTGATATTTATGGCAGCGTGCAGGGGCGCGATCTCGGCGGCGTCGCGGGCGACATCACGCGCGTCGTGGACGAAAGCCGCAAGGATTTGCCGCGCGGCTCTCAGATTTTGGTTCGCGGCGAAATCCAGACGATGCGTTCGTCTTACGCCGGATTGCTGGGCGGCCTCGTGTTCTCGATCCTGCTCGTCTATCTGCTCATCGTCGTGAATTTTCAATCGTGGCTCGATCCGCTGATTATCATTTGCGCTTTGCCAGCCGCGCTTGCGGGAATCGTCTGGATGCTCTTCATTACCCGCACCACGCTGAGCGTCCCCGCGCTCACGGGAGCCATCATGTGCATGGGCGTGGCCACTGCCAACAGCATCTTGATCGTCAGCTTCGCGAAGGAACAATTGCGCGAGGGCAACACCGCCGAACAATCCGCTTCCGTCGCGGGCTTCACGCGCTTTCGTCCTGTTCTGATGACCGCCCTCGCCATGATTATCGGAATGTTTCCGATGGCGCTGGGCCTGGGAGACGGCGGCGAGCAGAATGCGCCGCTCGGCCGTGCCGTGATCGGCGGCCTGGTGTTCGCGACCGTGTCGACTTTGTTGTTCGTCCCGGTCGTTTTCAGCTGGATTCACGGCTGGATCGAGTCTCGAAGAGCGGAGCAGCCGTGAAGTTTTCAGCAATTCGATTTTTTCTTGGGAGCATAGATGGGAGCCAGCATCGATATGAGTGAGAGCGAGACATCCGATTACCGCGAGCCGCCGCCCCCGGCGCACGGCAACCCGCACCGCGTCCGGCCGATTGTGATTATCTTGTTTGTGGCGGTTGTTGTGGCCGTGGTGATTGCGGGAATTATTCCGCGCCTTCGCACGCGCGCAGAAGTCCGCGAGGAGACCAGCCGCATGGCCATCCCGGATGTTGCCGTTGTCGTGCCGCGGCGCGCTGCTCCCGCCGAAGAGGTCGTTCTCCCGGCAAGCATTCAGGCGTACACGGACGCCCCGATTTACGCCCGCACAAACGGCTACTTGAAAAAGTGGTACGTGGATATCGGCGCTCACGTCAAGGAAGGGCAATTGCTCGCCGAGATCGACACTCCAGAAATTGACCAGCAACTCCGGCAGGCGCAAGCCGATCTCGGCACTGCCCAGGCCAATGTCCACCTAGCCGAAATCACAGCCAATCGTTACCAGGATCTCCTGAAATCGGATTCGGTTTCCAAGCAGGATGCCGATAACGCCGAGGGCGATTACGAAGCCAAGCGCGCGGCCGTCGCCTCCGCGCAGGCCAACGTCAAGCGGCTTGAAGACCTTCAATCGTTTCAGAAAATTTACGCGCCCTTTGATGGCGTCATCACCGCGCGCAAAGTGGACATTGGCGATTTGATTGACGCCGGCGCCAGCGGCGGCGCGGCGAAAGAGCTATTCCACATCGCCTCCACGCGCCGCCTCCGCGTGTACGTCAGCGTTCCGCAAGGCGATTCCCCGAACGCGAAGCCCGGACTCAAAGCCGATTTGGTTCTGCCCGAATTTCCCGGCCGCCGTTTTCCGGGGACTCTCGTCAGTACGGCTCAGGCGATCGATCCCACATCGGGCACATTGCTGGCTGAAATCTCCGTGGACAATCCCACTGGCGAACTTCTCCCCGGCGCTTACGCCGAGGTTCACCTCAAGTTGCCCTCCGCGAGCCCATCCTTCACGCTTCCGGTCGGCGCGCTGCTGTTCCGCTCCGAGGGTTTGCGCGTCGTCGCGGTCGAAAATGGAAATCGCGCCGTGCTCGTCCCGATTGTGATCGGCCGCGACTTCGGCAACGAGGTTGAAGTCGTTTCCGGCCTCACCGAGGGAATGCAAATCGTTGAGAATCCTCCGGACTCGATCGTCACCGGCCAGAAGGTGCGCATCGCGCAGTCTCAACCCCCGCAGGGCCCGCCACAATGATTCGTGCGGTCCTCATCGCGGCGCGTCCCGTTCGCATTCTCGGCCTGCTGAGCGCAACGATCCTGCTTGCTGCGGCGCTCTTCGCCGGCGGCTGCGTCGTGGGGCCGCAGTATCATCGCACGACCGTAGATCTTCCGCAGAATTACAAGGAAGACCTGAATTGGCATCCCGCCCAGCCCGCCGACGCGACGCTTCGCGGAAACTGGTGGGAAATCTTCAACGACGCGCAACTCAACGCGCTCGAGGAACAGGTCAGCGTCTCGAACCAATCGCTCAAGGCGGCGCAAGCCCGGTTTGATGAAGCCCGCGCGCTCGTTCGTCTCGAACGCGCGCAATACTATCCGACCCTCGCTGTCGGCCCATCGGCTTCGCGCACGCGCATCTCGGTGAACAAGCCGGCCGTTGGCGCGAGCGGCGGCACCACCAACAACGATTTCGTGATCCCCTTTGATGTCGCCTACGAGCCCGATCTCTGGGGCCGCGTGCGCCGCGAAGTCGAGGCCGCGCGCGCTGGAGCGCAGGCCAGCGCCGCCGATCTGGAAAATGTGGGTCTCGGCCTGCGCGCCGAACTGGCCGTGGATTATTTCCAGTTGCGCAGCCTCGATTCTGAAAAAATCCTTCTGGACTCCACGGTCAAGGCTTATGCCGAGGCGCTCTCGCTCACGGAAGACCGCCATCGCGGCGGCGTCGCTTCCGAAGTGGACGTCGCGCAGGCGCAGACGCAGCTTGAAACCACGCGCGGCGAGGCGATTGACGTCCAGGTCGCGCGCGCGCAATACGAGCACGCCATCGCTGTGCTCATCGGCAAGCCCGCTTCGGAATTCAGCATTCCGTCTTCGCCTCTCGAAATCGCGCCGCCGGCCATCCCCGAAGGCGTGCCTTCCGATTTGCTCCAGCGCCGGCCGGACATCGCCTCCGCCGAACGAAGCGTTGCTGTCGCCAACGCCGGAATCGGGGTTGCGAAATCCGCCTACTACCCTAACATCACGCTCACGGGACAAGGCGGGTTCGAGAGCGCCGTCATCACGACGCTCGTCAACGGCCCGTCGAGCCTCTGGTCGGTCGGCGCGAGCGCGCTCGAAACAATTTTCGACGCCGGCGCGCGCCGCGCCGGAACAGACGAGGCCTGGGCGGCTTACAACGAATCCGTCGCAAACTATCGCCAGTCCGTCCTCACCGCCGTCCAGGAAGTCGAGGACAATCTCGCCGCGCTCCGAATCCTCGAGGACGAAACGGCAACTCAGGCTGCCGCCGTCAGCGCCGCACAGCACTCGCTCGATCTTTCTACCAATCGGTACAAAGGCGGTGTGACAACCTATCTCGAAGTCACCACGGCGCAGAGCAGTGCGCTCGCCGACCAACTCGTTGCCGTCAGGAT
>DASPOJ010000215.1:0-6164 GCA_035626055.1 Candidatus Methylomirabilota bacterium
CACGTTGGCGCCTGGGCCGGACGATGCGGCTGCCGGCACCGCGTGATGCCGATTGCCGCAACTCGACGGGCAACCTTCGCATTTCCGTCGGCGAACGGATTCTGGCGAGCCGTGTAAATGAAAATCTGGTGCCCGGGGTGGGAGTCGAACCCACAAGGGGTAAAATCCCCAGAGGATTTTAAGTCCCCAGCGTCTGCCATTCCGCCACCCGGGCTTGGCAAAGACAAACCTATCCTACCGAATGACTGGCTGCAATACCGGTGTTTCAGTCTCGACAGATTGAAAGGCTCGGGTGTCGGTAGTGGTGTCGGTTCGTTGCTTTGTGGGGGATGTCCAATCGCTCCACAGGCGCGAGTGCGTGTTTTGGGATCAAGTGCAAGTGGAGGACGGTCATGGCAATGGTTCGGCGCGAACTTCGACTCCCCCTCGCCTCCAAACTTCCTACCTTCCCACCAAGACGAAGGCGCCCCAGTAGTAAGGCAGATCTTGACCGAAGTGGTCTTTGATCTTGCTGCGCAGTTCGAGTTGGGCCTCACGCAGCGCCTCATGCTTGTTCATTCCCTTGCTCTGCCAATTCTCGTAGAAGGCTGTCATCAGTTGCTGCGTCTGCGCATCCGGTACTTTCCACATCGAGATCACCACCGAATCCGCGCCCGCTTCCTCAAATCCCCTCAACAGCCCGAAAACGCCCTCCCCCGCCTCCACTTTCCCCAGTCCCGTCTCGCACGCGCTCAGCGCCACCATCTCCGTCCCGTGCAAATCAAGCATCGACGCTTCGTAGGCCGTCAGTATGCCATCGCCCTGTCCTTCTGGAATCGGCTCCCCTTCCCGCGCGCGGTCCGCCCCCGCAAAATACAAACCCGAACGCAGCATCGGATCCTCAAGCCCAGGAGACGGCTCGCTGTCGGCTGATCTATCTTTGTGCGGAATGGCTTGGTCCGGCTCGAAGAATCCGTGCGTAGCGAGGTACAGCACCCGAGGATGGAGGACACCTCGAACTGCTTCCACCAGGGCGCGGTTATCCTCGTACACCATCACTTGCCACTTCTGCTTTTCCAAAAGGCCGGCAATGTCGCCAATCTCGACGGCTGTACCGGGAAGTGGAGGCAACGGCCCTCGGGGCGAATTCTCCGACCGTAATGCGTGCACATTTTCCGCGGGGGAGAGGCTTGCCACAAGTGTCGTGGCTGCTGGCCTTGCCTGGGCGGGCGCATTCAGGCTCGCCAGCGCTGTCTGATACTGCTCGTTGGTTAGATCGTAGCTCGGGTTGCCGGCCAGCACCGCTGTATTCGTCGTGTAGACCTGCACCGGCCGCAGCAAATCCCGCGTGCTGGACACAACGCGCAAGTCGTACTTCGAAAGCAGCGGCTCGCCGTCATCCCCGGGTAAGATTCCCAGCGAAACCTGATCGAGAACGCCGTCCGGAGAGATGTAGACGGTCTTTGCCCCTTCCAGCGCGGGCTCCAGCGGCTTCCACAAAGCTCGATAGAGCGCCTGTCCCGGAATTGCCGTAACGTCTTGTTCGTATCCCGCACTCCGGGCCTCGATGAAGCTTTGGTAGTCTTGAAGAGGCGCACCCTCCAGGTTGGCGGCTTCTCCGAGCGGCACAAGGATGGGCCCGTTTGCCGTACTCGGAGTCACCACCACGGCGACATAGTCGCTTTTGCCCGTCCAGTGGACTCCATCATAAAAACCGAAACGGACCAGTTCCACGGCCGCTTCGCCCGGCCGCAGGTTGTTCTGCACGTCGCGCCAGGTGACGTTGGCCAGGCTTTCCTGCTCCGAAACGGCACTGACGCGGCGGGCCAATTCTCCTTCCAAATCATTGGCCTCGTCATCCAGAGTCTTTTTGGTCTGCTCCCAGCCGGCCGGACGCAGGGTGGCAAGGCGAGAAGACTGATTCCTTTTCGCGGCGAGATCGTCAAACATCTTGATTGCGTCCGCGTCCCCGCTGGCGGCGATCCGTGCCCGCATGGCGGCCGCGCTCACGCCCACCATTCCTTTCTCCCACAGCAATAGGTCATACATCTTGCCCGCAAGAGAGGGATCTTGCTTCGCATAGGAGAGGCAGAAACTGAAATACCCCGAAAAAGTGTTCTCCACGGTACCGAGGAATTGGAGCCGGTCTTTCTCGCTCATGTAGGTGAAGCTATGCTCGAATTGCTTGGAAAGGTTCTGCAGCGCTTGGTCGAAGAAGGGTCCTGCCTCAGCATATTTGCCCTGACTGTAATAAAACGTCGCGAGGTTGCTCAGAGCCGTGGCCGCGAGTGGGTGGTCCGGCCCCAGCGTCTTCTCATAAATGGCGAGGGCTTGCTTGAAGAGTGGCTCGGCATCGGCGTATTTGCCCTGCTCGCGATAGAGCTCCGCCAGGTTGTTCAGAGTCATGGCCACGCCCAGGTAGTCCGGCCCCAGCTTCTCATCAATGGCGAGGGCGCGCTTGTAAAGCGGCTCGGCATCGACGTATTTGCCTTGGTGGTCATAAAGGAGCGCGAGGTTGTTCAGAGTCGTGGCCATCTCCAGGTTGTCCGCCAGCTTCTCATCAATGGCGAGGGCACGCTGGTAGAGTGGCTCGGCATCGGCGTATTTGCCTTGGTGGTCATAAAGGAGCGCGAGGTTGTTCAGGCTTGTGGCCACATCGGGGTTGTCCGGCCCCAGCGCGTTCTCGCGAATGGCCAGGGCGCGCTTGTAAAGTGGTTCGGCATCGGCGTACTTGCCTTGATAACCATAAATCGCCGCGAGGTTGTTCAGAGTCGTGGCCACGAGCGGGTGGTCCGGCCCGAGCGCCTTCTCATCAATGGCGAGGGCACGCTTGTAAAGTGGCTCGGCATCGGCGTATTTGCCCTGCTCGCGATAAAGCTCCGCGAGGTTGTTCACATCCCCAGCCACGAGCGGGTGGTCCGGCCCCAGCGCCTTCTCATCAATGGCGAGGGCACGATTGAAGAGCGGCTCGGCATCGGCGTATTTGCCTTGGTCGTAATAAAGCGTCGCGAGGTTGTTCAGATCCGTGGCCACATCGGGGTGGTCCGGCCCCAGCGCCTTCTCGCGAATGGCCAGGGCGCGCTTGTAGAGTGGCTCGGCATCGGCGTATTTGCCTTGGTGGTCATAGAGGTTCGCGAAGTTGTTCAGATCCGTGGCCACGAGCGGGTCGTCCGGGCCGAGCGCCTTCTCATCAATGGCGAGGGCGCGCTTGTAAAGTGGCTCGGCATCGGCGTATTTGCCTTGGTCGTCATAAAGCGCCGCGAGGTTGTTCAGAGCCCTGGCCACGTTCGGGTTGTCCGGCCCCAGCGCCCTCTCATCAATGGCGAGGGCGCGCTTGTAAAGCGGCTCGGCATCGGCGTATTTGCCTTGGTCGTCATAAAGCTCTGCGAGGTTGTTCAGGATTGTGGCCACCCCCGGGTGGTCCGGCCCCACCGCCTTCTCGACGATCGCGAGGGCGCGCTTGTAAAGCGGCTCGGCATCGGCGTATTTGCCCTGCTTCTCGTACAGAAGCCCCAGAGCGTTCAGACTGACCGCGGTATGAACATCATCCGCTCCGAAAGTCGCCTCAGCCACATTGAGAGCTTCCTTGGCCGTGCTGATGGCCTCAGTATAGTTGCCCGCGGCTTGAAGTGTCGCCGCTCGCACCTGCAACTCTTTCCAGCGGTCCTCCTGAGCACGAGATGCCGGCACCAAGGCCAACGCGCTAAGCGAGACGCAAAGCGGCAGGAAAATCCAGCAGCGATAAGAGCGCATGCCCATTGGATTTTTCATCCAGTCGGCCAGCGGAGCATGAGGCACGCCCAGCCAGCCCTTTCCGATTCCACAGGTGACTTCTACAGGGGACTCTGGCCTGTGCTCTTGGGAGCGGTGGCGCCTGGCCCCGAGACAATTCCCGGCACTACGCTGACGGTGACTGTCACATACGTGACGTCTGACAGGGCGTGCTGCGCGGCAGTATGGACATCCTTCGGATCCGTTCCCTTGGGAACAATGAACCCCTGCATGACGACAACGTCGTTTTGCGATTTCTTGAATTCCGGCAGGTAAACCTGGGGAATTAGGACATAGGTCGATTGCCCTTTCACCAGAGGAATCGACGACTTTGGGTCGAAGAAAACTTTCGTATCTTGCGTTGCATAGACATCTGTTTCCACGTCGTTGAATAACCATTGAGAGGGCGCCTTGGCCTGCCAGTAACTCCAAAGCACATTGAGAGCTTGTACGGCCGGTTTCGTGACGGCGGGAAACGACATGAGCGGCGCAACGACGGGAACGATTTGATCGGCCTCCTTGAGAGTGTATTGGATGAACTTGCCGAGCATCGATTGCTCATGTTGAGCAAATACGTTCCACTCCCATTTGGCAGATCCGCCTGGCAAGGGAACGTATTGCATCTTGGCGCCTGTGTTTACAGCCGGAGACGTGAGGGCCGGTAGACTCTTGGCGTTCTTTGAAAATATCGCCGCCATCAGGGGATAGGCAAGCACACCGAGCACCGGGACCAGAGGCTTCTGCTGCTGCAGATTCACCCGCAGGGTGGCTGCTTTGAGGTTCGTACTTTTCTTTACGTCGTCCTGCGAACACCTAAGTTGATTGACGAAGAGACTCACGGTTGCATCCCCGCTCGGAATAAGCTCTGAATCCTGAATCTCACTGATGGCGCGGAAGCCATGAGCATCGTCCGTGTAAATAAGAAACTCAGGAATCTTCTTTGAGTCCGGAACGTTGGATTCGCTTCTTTCTTTCCCCGCGGGGACGGCCTTCGTCCAGAAATCAATTGTCTTCTGATCGAAGTAGTCTGGTGGCGGGGTACCTTCTCCGGCCGGGGAGCTTTGATCCATCTGTTGAGCAGCAAGTGCGAACTCGCGAAGCACAGTTGGCGCGAACGCGCCTGCCAGTGCGCCACCCAGGAAGTCTCGTCGGCGAATTGTCATGTGGGCAACCTCCAGTTGAAAAGAACGTGCACAACACTTGGGCTATTCGCGCACTGTAGTCCCTAAACTCCGAATTGGGAAGGGGCCAGCGCGACTTGCAGTTGATGCGACGGGGCTGGAGGACTAGGCTTTGGTGTGAAGGAGGGCAAAACGGAAATTCCAGTTTGGAGGTTGAGCTATGGAGACTATGAATCGTTCAGTCGCCGTTGTCCTCTGCTTGTCCGCAACGTCCCTGTACCGGAAGTTTTGTGGTTTCCCTGTGCTTGCTGGCTTGGTCAGGACTTTCCCGTTGGCCCTCGTGTTCGCAGGGTTGCTCCAAAGCAACTCTGCAGCCGCTCAGCAAGCAATCACGCCGGCGAGTCAAGCCACGACGACGGCGGGACAGGAAACGCAACCCGGCGTTGGAGGAGATCTGGCAACCATAATTCAATCGGGCTCCACCAACACTCGCGGCTACCACGTTGTGATACACAATGATGGCAGCGCCACGGCAGTAGTTATTGGGGCCACGCACGCTATGGTGGTGAGGGGGGAGTTTCCTCCCGGAACGATTGATACAAAAACTCTGCGGCACTTGCTAACACAGATCGGAGATGTCAGCAGAATCCCGACCGGAGACTGCCCGAAATCGGCCTCCTTCGGAACGAGCACTCAGATTGAGTATGCGGGCAAGACCAGTGGAGATCTGCAATGCATCTCGCAGCAAGCATCAGGCGGCAATCAGGCGCTGCTGCAGGCATCTGAAGACCTGAGCAAATTCGTGCGGACAACTTTGAGTCAATTGAAAATTGACGACAGGCGCGTCAGTTCGACCCAGTAGAACCGATGGCGCCAATCAGAGTTCCCGGGCCAGGATGGCCCCACAGGTCTTAGTGAGGATCCACTCCAGGTCGGAGTGCAGTGCCGCTCGCCTTGGGCCGTGCCGCTAGGAGGGAGCCGCTCCAAAACGCTTCCGTCCAGACGGATCGGTGCCGCGCGGCGGTCCGCACTCACACCCTTAGAATGGGCAGGCAAAGTGGCGCCTGAACGTGGAAGTCCAGGCCCGCAATTTCCTCCAGGGCCCGGTTCAACACCGCGCTGCTACAGGTTTCGAGAGAAATGACAAACGGGAGTGCAGTGTGCGGGTATCCGGGCCTTTGGAACACGGCATCAATGCTGATCCCGAAGCGCGACAGTGCGGTGCTCACGGCCGCGATAATGCCGGGGCGATCCTTGACGACAAACCGCAAGTAGTGCGGCACGGTGAATTCG
>DASPOJ010000216.1:0-9888 GCA_035626055.1 Candidatus Methylomirabilota bacterium
GGATTCACAAGTCTCTCATACGCCCTTTATTCCCCGCACCTAGGCTGAGCCATCCATGGCCACGCCATGTGAATCGGGAGGAAATAGAATGCGTAGAATCGTGGTAGGGGTGTTGTCTTTATGCATGCTTGCTTCTCCGGCGGCTTTCGCCGGCGGAGCCGGCAACGGTGATCCATCCGCGGGAAGTTCGGGAGGAAGCACCGCTGGAAATTCGGCGAACAATAATAACAGTGGCGCGCCCGCTGCGTCCACGCAACCGGCCAGCGCGCCGGTGAATCCATCGCCATCGAGCGCGGAATTGCAGAGTGAAATCGACGCGATGCGCGCCCTCGTGCAGTCGCAATCGGATCAGATTCAAAAGCAGCAAGAGGAACTTGCGGAGATGAAGGCGAAGCTCGCCGGGAACAATGGCAACTCCCCGGCGCAGCCCGCTCCCTCATCGACTATTTCGTCCGCGGCTCCGGTGGCAGCAGTTCCGTCCATCGCGGCGCAGCCAAGCGTTCCCGCAGCCACGTCCGCACCGGCCAGCACGATCGAGTCCGCCTCTCTTTCCACGCCGGGAAGTCCGGCAGGAGATGAACATTCGCCGTTATTCTTCAAAATCGGCGACGCCAAGTTCACCCCCGGCGGCTTCATGGACGCGACCGCGGTGTTTCGCACCGAGAACACTGGCTTCGGCATTGGCGCCAGCTTCGGCAGCGTGCCGTATCAGAATGCGCTGTCGGCGACTACCGGCCCCGCCGGTCTCACTGAAACGCGCTTCAGTGTGCAGAACTCGCGCATCTCAATGCGCGTGGATGCGCCTGTCGGCAGCGCCACCATCACCGGCTACTATGAGGCTGACTTCCTGGGTCTCACCGCCGCCAACGCCAACGTCACCAGCAACGCCAACACGCTTCGCTCACGACTCTACTTCGCGGATTATAAGCGCGGCCCTTGGGAGTTCCTTGCGGGCCAGACTTGGTCCATGCTCACCCCCGGCCGGAACGGCATTTCACCGTGGCCCAGCGACATCTTCTTTTCGCAGGACATGGATACGAACTACCAGGTCGGCTTGACTTGGGCGCGGCAGCTTGGGTTCCGCGTCGTCTATCACCCCGACAAACTGTGGGCGCTTGGATTCTCGGTCGAGAATCCTGATCAACTCCTCGGCAGCGCGGCGACTTCGCCGGCTTGCTTTACCGCGGGATCAGGCAGCCCCGCAGCTTGCACAAACGTCAGCGGCCAGGCGGACTCGACTTCCGGTGGTACGCTCTCGACTCCCCCAACCCCGAATTACTTGCCCGACTTCATTTTCAAAGTTTCCGCGGACCCGAAGCTCGGCGGCAGGGCCTGGCATTTTGATCTTGCGGGCCTCGTGAGCAACTTCAAACTCATAACACCCGGGGCTGTCACAGGAGCTTCCCGCGCCACCCGAACCGCCACTGGCGGAGGCGTGGAAATCGGCGCTAACATGGAACTCTTCAAGAATTTCCGCTTGATCGGCACCGGCTATTGGAGCGACGGAGGCGGCCGCTACATCTACGGTCTCGGCCCCGACTTCGTTGTCCGCCAAGCCACGATCACCTCACCGTTCGTCCCATCGCCGCTGAAGGCCGAATCCGCGATCCTCGGCTTCGAGTGGCAAGCGCAACCAAAGTCGCTGTTCTACGCCTACTACGGTGGTGCGGAATATGGTCGCAACTTCTCACAGGATCCTTCCAGTACCACCACGAAACTGGTCGGCTATGGCTATTCGACGGCCCCCACAACCCAGAATCGCGCCTTGCAGGAAGGCACAGTCGGCTGGATTCAGGACTTCTTCAAGAGCCCCAACTTTGGGAAGTTCTCGCTCATCACGCAGGCCTCCTATCTCACACGCGATCCATGGACAGCAGGCGCGAATCCTCGCGATGCTCACCTGGTTGAAATCTACATGGACATCCGCTACACCCTTCCTTAACCCGCATCAAACTCCGGCCGGGGACGCGCTTCACTGCGCGTCCCCAGCTTGAGTCCCTCCGATTTCATCCGAGCCAGTTTCATTTCGGATTCCTGTGCAGTGTTCTTACGCGTGCCCGCAACACGGCAATCTTGCTTAAGAAAATCGGCGCCAAAAAGGGGAAGGGCCGACGCCGGGTGTCGTCGGCCCTGTGGTGGGTTCCCGAATCAGACCCTCTCCCGTGGTCGTTCAGCCGGAGAGCGAGTGCTTCAGGCGGGGTCAGCATGAATTGCGAAGTTGAACGGCAAATAACAGCGCTGTGAATTCTCGGTCAGATATCCACGCGGCGTCAGGGGGTAACCGGAAGCGAGAACCTGAAGCGCGACCCCATTCCGACTTCGCTTTCCACCCAGATCTGCCCGCCGTGGGATTCGACAAGATGTTTGGTGATCGAGAGGCCCAGCCCCGTTCCGCCCGCCTCGCGCGAGCGCGCCGCATCCACGCGATAGAACCTCTCGAAGATCCGCCGCTGCTCCGCATGCGGAATGCCGATCCCCGTGTCGCCCACGGTGACGATGACCTGCCGCGAATCCGCGGCGTCGCCCCTTGTTTCCCCCTCGACCCAGATTTCGCCGCCTTCGGGCGTGTATTGCACGGCGTTGTCGAGCAGGTTCTGCAGGATTTCGCGCAGCCGCCGGGGGTCGGCCTTCACTTCGGGCAAGTCCGCGGGCAATCGCATCTCGAATTTCAGGCGCTTCAGCTCCAGCCGCGGGCGCATGGTTTCAGCGCACGCCGCAACGATTCCATGTAGGCCGACGGCCCTGCGCGCGAGTTCCGTGCGTCCCGCCTCGATGCGGGAAAGCTCCAGCAGATCGTCGGTGAGCCGCGCCAACCGCGCCGAGTGGTTACGCATGATCTCGACGAAGCGCCGGTTGTTCTGCTCGTCTTCGAGCGCGCCGCCGAGCAGCGTCTCCGCGAATCCCTGGATTGCCGTCAGCGGCGTCTTGAACTCGTGCGAAACGTTCGCCACGAAATCGCGGCGCACCCGCTCGAGGTGCCGCAAGTCGCTGATGTCGTGCAGCACGAGCGCCGCGCCGGCCGGACCGCCTCCCTTGCCCGCGCCGCCGGGTTCCAGGCGAGAGACCGTCGCGCGGAAATTCTGCCGCGTCACGGTGCCGCGCTCGATTTCTCCTGTTTCGACTTCCACGCCCGAGAGAACCCGGCGAACGATGTTCAGCAATTCCGGCTCGCGCACCAACTCGATCATCGGACGCCCCTCGGCGGGCGCCGTGCCCAGCGCGAAAATTCGCCGGAACGCCTTGTTGCAGAACACCAGGCGCTCGCTATCGTCGATCACGGCGACGCCCTCGGCCATGCTGGCGAGGATGGCGGCGGAACGATTGCGTTCCTCGGCGAGGGATCGGATCGTCCGGTCGAGCTGCTGCGCCATGTCGTTCAGCGTCCCGCTGAGCTCCGCCAGCGCGTCACCGGCCGGATCGGTGGGAAGCAAGCGGTAGTCGCCGGCGGCGATGCGCCGCGAAAATTCGGTGAGCTGATCGACGCGTGCGGCGAGGCGGCGCGACGCCAGCAGTCCCAGCAGCGCGCCGATTCCCAGGACGATCAAGGCCGCGATCAGCGCCGCCGGCATCCAGGAAAGAAGAATCGCCATCATCCCGTGCGGGTCTCGAAGATGTACCCCGCGCCCCGCACCGTTTTCACGTACATGGGCCGGTCCGGATCTGGCTCGATCTTCTCGCGAATCCTGCGTATGTAAACGTCCACGCTGCGCGGCGTCACGAATCGCTCCGAGCCCCACACCGCGTCCAACAACTGGTCGCGCGAGAAGACGCGGTCCGGGCGCGCCGCCAGATAGTAGAGCAGGCGGAATTCGAGCGTGCTCATCGGCACCGTTTTGCCGTCGCGCGTCACCCGATACGACGCGGGATCGATCGCGATGTCGCCGCGCGAAATCGGTTTCTCCGACGAGGCCGGCGCGTCAATCCTGCGCAGCAGCGCCTTCACGCGCGCCGCCAGTTCGCGCGGGCTGAACGGCTTCGTGACGTAATCGTCCGCGCCCAGTTCCAGCCCGAGAACGCGGTCCGCTTCTTCGCCCCGCGCGCTCAGAATCAGAATCGGCAGCCGGTTGAGCGCCTGATCGCGGCGAATCTCCTTGCACACTTCGATTCCGGAAAGCTTCGGCAGCATCAGGTCGAGCAGCAGCAGATCCGGCGGCGTCTTGCGGAGTTGCGCGAGCCCGCTCGATCCGTCTCCCACGGCGGCGACTTCAAAGCCCTCGCGCGAAAGGTTGTAACGCACGAGTTCGACGATGTCGCGGTCGTCTTCAATCAACAGGATTCTCTTCATGGCAAGCAGCGGGTCCTTTTCACAATAGCCCGAGACCTAGCGCGAACGCAAGGGGCGCTGCCAGGCGCTTCGTAGCGGCTTTGAACGCTTGCCTCCCCCTAGCCCTGGGCTTGGGCGAAGGCGGGTCTCCGCCCGCGCCTCTCCGCCGTTCTTCGTAGCGGCGACCTTCAGGTCGCCATCCCCTTGCTCCTCTCCCCAAGTGGTCATCCCGAACGAAGTGAGGGACCTGTTGTTGACTTTTTCCCCGCCGCCTCCCCGTGTTCGGATCCCGCTTCGTGCTCCAGCCCCGTAGGCGCGACACAGCTATTTCATCCGCGCGGGAGCTTGCTTGCCTCGCCGTAACCCTGGGCTTGGGCGAAGGCGGGTCTCCGCCCGCCGCCGAATTAGTGCCGTCATTCCGAGCGCCCCCGGGCGCGAGGAATCTCTCTGCCGACTCTCTCTCATCGTTCTAGCGCCGTAGGCGCGACACAGCTCTTGCATCCACTCGGCAGCCCCAAGCGTGCGGATCTTGTCGGGAGCCGCCATCCTCTTGCCCCTCTCCCCACGCGGTCATCCCGAACGAAGTGAGGGACCTGTTGTTGATTTCTCCCCCGCTGCTTCCCAGAGTTCGGATCCCGCTGCGTGCTCCAGCCCCGTAGGTGCGACACAGGCTTTGCATCCGCTCATGTGAGCCCTGTAATTGCTGATTTCAAAGGACTTGCGATACAAACACCCGTCAGCGTGGATTATAAGGGCCTTGAAAATTCCCATTTTGAATGAGATGTGAAAGAAGCGTGAATTTCTTGTAAGTGCTGATTCTAAAGGCTTTACAGTGAGACCTAGGTCCTTTGCTGTGTATGAGTTTTGGGGAGTTCCCAATAATGGTGCAGTTTCGGGGATTTCCAGCGGGGCAGGGGAGCCAATTACAGATTGTAATTCAGCGTACATGGCATAGGGTAGACGATGTGTATTCTGATGTCGAGTCCAAAGCGAGTATTCGAGATGATCT
Source organism: Candidatus Methylomirabilota bacterium (assembly GCA_035626055.1). Classification (GTDB taxonomy): domain Bacteria; phylum Acidobacteriota; class Terriglobia; order Acidiferrales; family UBA7541; genus DASPOJ01. Next base: position 5,274 of record DASPOJ010000216.1, read on the forward strand.
CCACAGTTTGAACGAAGGGGCGGTGGTAGTCGCGCCAGCGAAAATCCCCCGATTGTGCTGCGCATAGGTGAGCCACAGGCCCGGCGCTGGGGTCGAGGGGAGGTCGGGCGTGTTAACTGATTCGACTGTTCCCTGAAGACGCCCGATCGACATTTGGACGGCAATTCTGTAGCTTGCTGTTGTGCTACATAGTAGCTACTCCTTCGCTCTCGCCTTCGATGCGGAACTAGTTAGTAGGCTGCTATCGCGCCTGCCAGTCGAGCCTCCTGCGGTGATCCTGGACCCGTTCTGCGGGACCGGTACGACTCTCCTTGAAAGCAAGATCGCGGGTTTTCGCTCGATAGGAGTAGATGCGAATCCCGTGTGCGTGATGGTCTCGCGCGCAAAAACGGACTGGGGCCTCCATGCTGACGACCTGGAACGTGCGCTTAGGCACATAGTTACGACAGCGTCGCGGAAGTACGCGGCCTGTTTGGAGCGGGCGGAATTCGCACAGCGACATGGGCAACGATACTCTGTCTTACTCGACCCTTTGTTCACAAGTTCTTCGATCGGTCGATATCTCGAAACCAGCGGGTTGATGCGCCGGGGTTGGATTTGCCCACGTCCGGCACTCAAAACGCTGTTGGTCGCCGAGGAGATCCGCAAGCTACCTATACGGCAGAGGAATTTCTTGTTTCTATCCCTGCTGGGATTGCTGGTCCCTGAGTTGAGCAACATGGCATATGGGCCAGAGATATATAAGAAGCGGAACCGACGCGATCGCAATGTGGTTCGCCTCTTTGAAATCCGCGCTCGCGAGAACCTACGGAGATTAGTGGCTTTGAAAGCGGGATACGCCAACCCGACCAGTACAGTTCGCCTGGGCAGCTCGATCAATGGCGGCTTGTCGTTTATTCTGTCCGATAGCATCGACGCGGTTATCAGTTCGCCGCCATACTTGTCCGACCACGACTACAGTCGGTTGATGAGGCTCGAACTCGTTTTTACCGGTGCGGTTTCGTCCCGCGACGATCTTCGTGCAGTCAAGAGGACCTTCCTACGTTCATCCTCGAAGAATGTCTACAAGGACGACTGCTGGACTCAGCATGTCGCTCATCTTAAGTCAGTGCAAGATGCCATCAGTGCTGTCAGCGACCGAGCGGCAAACAAGTCAAGTGGGTTTGCGCGAGTATATCCTCGGCTTATCGGGGAATACTTTGGCGGCATGTACGAGCATTTCAAGGCCCTGGGCCGCGTGCTGCGTCCAGGCGGCTACGCCGCGTACGTCGTTGGCGATCAATCCTCTTTTTTCGCGGTGCCGATTCCGACAGCCCGCATTCTGGCTAATATCGCTGAACAATGCGAGGGTGGGTTGGAGATGGCCAGCATGGAACCAATTCGGCAGTTGCGGGGCACACGAGGCAACGTCAGATGGTCGAATTCCGAATGGCTAATAATATTGCGCAAGCGGCTACGGAAGGGTCCCTAATTGGTTTCTAATTTCGCGCAGACCTTGGTTCCAGTCCCTGCTTGAAACATATGGCAGCAGAAACAGCCCAAGCTGTCTGTCTATCCTCTTGTACATATCTGCGAGCTTCAGAAGTGTTCCCACGCGTTCACGGGCACGGCCCTGGAGCGCCCGCAAACGGTTGGGGTCTCCGCCGATTTTGCCTTGGTTCCATGCTTTTGTGAGGGCCGCTGGAGCTTGAGCCAAGAGATCCTCGTCCATTACAAGCTGCTGCCCAGATACTTCGAGCAACCCTAGGCTCCACGCAAGGTGCCAGAACCTCTGGTCCATTCCCTGCACATATCTTGTCAGGACGAGCCCATCCTGTGTAATGTAAACGTCGTTGCTCGGCATCGCCGTGAGGTGCTGCCGGGCACGTCGGTATTCTTCCCCGTTGATTTTGAGCCGCTTCTGGATATCGGCGACCTTCACCGGCCCCCTCTCGGCGTCCAAGACGTCATAGATCGCCGACGCATTATCCGTAATCCGCTGAAGCGCGTCCTTGCGCTTTTGTACGAGGCCGTTTGACATTAGTTTCTCCTTCGCGCGATTCGCTCTAGGAACTCTCCGGTCAGCTGGTGTACGTTCTTGAGTGAGTCGAGAAATGCGATGACGTCTTCGGGTTCAAGATGCTCAAATCGGGCACCATGCAGAGCCAGTAGTTTCTCGTGATAGATGCGGCTGAGTTCGGTTACTTCCCGAAGGTTTTGTCTGGATGCCGCGATCACCTGCCGCCCATCCATCTCGAGTTTCTTTTTCCCGCGCTCCTGGTGAAGGATGGCTCGCGCGGGTCTGTCCTTGTCGGTGTTGGCAACGATCTTCTGGATTACAGCCTTTTTCTCCTCCGGCGAGAAGAGCTTATCTTCTTGAGTATCACTTATGGCCGGCATAACATCATGGCCGATCTGCTTGCTTGTGATCGTGCCCTCAGCTACTCGCTCTGCGAGGAGTTCCTGCACATGCTTGGGAGCGCGCGCAATAAATGATTTTGCATAGGGCGTTACGTCATCGCGTCTTCGAATGGTGGGTTCCAGCGCTTCCAACACCAAAATCCGTTGAATAGTTGTGGCCGACAATCCCGTCATCTTGGAGATCCGGACCGGTTTGAAACCGTGATCCTGGAGGGTCTTTAACGCCTTGAACTTATCGTCGTCCGACAAATCTTCTCGCTGGAGATTCTCAATTATCCTGTCGAGCTTAACCTCGTCATCGTCAGCATCGCGGATGATCGCAGGGATTTGCTGCAACCCAGCCATTCTCGCCGCTCGCACTCGACGCTCACCTGCGATTAGCTCAAGCCTTCCGTTCAAGCGACGACACACGATCGGGTGAAGCACGCCGCGTTGGCTGATGCTGTCGGCGAGTTCTTGGAGTTTCTCCTTGTCAAATCCGCTCCGAATGTTTCCCGTAATTCTGATCGCCGACAGAGGGATTTGTTCGACGCTGTTTTGAGCGACTTTCATGGGCACTCCGAAAACGCAATAGAGACACAGAGCCTGCGCAAATCACACATGCCAAGCAGGCCCAAAGCTCGCCATTAAGGGGACAGTACATACTACCACCGAGTCGGAGCCGATTCCAGCCGGATAAGGCCGGTCGACCAAGGCCCGGGACGGGTGGTCCATCTTTGCGCGCAGCGCAAGGATGAGGCTTTTCTCCGCGCCGCCTGCCTCCCGCCTCTACGTTCGAACTGTGCAAATCATTTCGAATACTCACATTATAATTGACAACAGAGTACCTATCGGCTATCCTGTTCTGTGTTTGACATTCCCCATCCCGAATCTTTAGTCCCGCCATGTTCCCAATCTCTGCCCCTCTGTATCCGTGTTGATCCGTGTCCATCCGTGGTTGGTCGAATCCGGCCAAGGACTCGAGTCCCGACCGAGCCCCGCCTGCCCCGGCCTTGCCGGGGAGTACCAGTCGCCTGCCCGCCGAAGCCTCGGCGAAGGCGGGAGGGGCCTTCCGCGCCTCCTCCAATTGCACCATTTTTGTGCAACTCAAAAGTGATACACAGCAAAGGACTTAGCGCGCCCATAAGTCCTTTAGAACCAGCACTTACAGACCCCCATCGCATTTTTCGTATCTCGTTGAAAACAAACGGTAGCCAAGTCCTTTATAATCAGCACTTACGTGTTTTTTCGCCGCAAGTCCTTTGGATTCAGCACTTACATAAAAACACCGGGGGGACGGGGGGAGTTATCTCCCGAGTTACCTCTCACCACCCGCGACGAGGGAATCGCGGAGAAGAGGCGGAGCGAGTCGTGAAACCATTACCCGGTTTCTGCATCCTAGATAGCGCTGTTTTTGTAGCCGGCAATCGGACAAAGTGCCAAAAATCGCTCGCCGAGGAGAACTTAATGAACAACCGATGGATCCGCAAGGTGCTTCTTGTTTCTGTGCTGGCCGGAGTTGGACTGGCCGTAGCGTGCGGGGCCAACCCCGAAGGAACGTATCGCGATCCCGACGGTGCGGTTAGACTCCAGTTGAAAAGCGGCAAGGCCAGTTTGGACGTCGGCCCCTTGCACCTTGACGCCGCTTACAAAGTGGATGGCGACAAGCTCACCCTCACGCCGCTCCAGGGTGACACCCGCCAAACGATCGTCTTTACGATTGACAAGGACGGCTCTCTGGAAGGGCCTCCGGACAGCATGTTCCCGAAGCTTCTAAGACAGAGGTAGCGAGCGGCCCGCCTACGTCCGCCTGGAACGGACTTCGACGGGCAAGCAGGGACGCTCAGATGATCGGTTTGTTCAGGAGGTCGTGGATGTCGTCTTCGCCGAGGACCCCCTTGGCGACGAGAAGGTGAATGAGTTTTAGGAGCAGTTTGTTGTCGGCGGTGGCCTTGGAAGGCTGGTTGGGCATAGTGTTCATAGTCATGGGGGCCATGTGGACTTGCTCGAGTTCGGCAACCCACCGTTCGATCTCGAATCGTTGCTCGGGGGTGGCGTCGGTGAACGCGACTCCCATGCCAAGGCCCGGATGGGAATAAATGATCCTGCCGTTCACCTCGATCACCTTCTTGTCCTTCAGCAACCCCAGGCGGACATCGGCGCCGATAGGCAGGGGCGTCAGGGTGTCCAGGTAGCAGCCGCCAAGCCCGAGGTCGGAGACGCGCGTGTTCAAGCT
>DASPOJ010000217.1:0-17989 GCA_035626055.1 Candidatus Methylomirabilota bacterium
GCACAAAGAGAATCAGAGCCCGTGGCAAATCATCGAGCGGATCGCTCCTCGCTCGCCGCTGGAACTTTGCTTGCTCCCGCCGGTCTTTCTGGAGTACTACCTCAACGATGCCGGGGGATACGATGTACCTAGACATCCCTAACTGCGTTGGGGCAACGGAGTGACTCGGCCTATGTCGCCCCCCGGTTCACATGAGTTTGACTCGTATGCCCGGGGCGACCGCCCTGGGCCTGCCGGCAGGCAGGGCGAAGAGGCGGCAGGCTAGATTGTCGCGCCCCGCGGAGCGGCGCTGGAACGCGTGGATGACTTGCGCGTTTGCTTCCGGCGTCTGAGTTGTTTTCCGGAACGCTGGAGCGCGAGCAGTGGGTGATCGTGCAGAGGCGGCCTGGGCGGCGGCGCGGCGCTCCAAATGCGATACCACGTGAGCAGGACTCCGTAGCCATAAGGCATCTCGAGCGGGTCGGGAGTGATTTTCCCTTCCTTGCGGGCCGGGTGATGCGGATCGCCCTTGCGAAACAGCCGGCGCCTGCCGGAGCCCGTCTCAAATAGCATTCGATGTCGGGCAGGATGAGGAGGGCGATTCGCGACGCAATGCTGCGCCACGTGCATGTGAAAACTCGCGCGAAGCCCTCCCGCGAGCGCTTCCCGCTCCGCGCGGCGCGCAATCTCTTCCACGCTGAAATCTTCGGATTGAGGATTTTCGCGGTGCAACAGTGCTGTGGCGATCCAGACTTCGTCCGCCACCTTGAGCAGCTGCTTGGACTCTCCGGTCACGGCAAAGCTCCCGTCTGAGAGTCCCCACGCACTTGCAATGGTAATTCAATCTAGTGTTCAGGGTAAGGGATTTGACAGATTGAGTTCATAACTTGATCGAACAGCGCGGCGTCTTCCGGGTTCGCATCTCGGTATCTCGCGCCTCCGGCACCGGCACCAACGACTGCGATCTGACGCCAACTCCCCCCGCTCCGCAGGTGCCCTGAGCTATCCCGCCCGATCACGCCTCTGGAATTGGTCACATTTCTCTGCGTGAAGCTTGAGGAGCTAATGAATAGGTCGTCCTCCGGATCGAGGTCCATTGCATATGGCCCGAACCATAATTCCAAATGAGCAGAACTCCCGTTCGGTTTGACCACGTAGACAACATAGTCCACATCCGGTTTCCCCCCGGATATTTTCACGTTGCGCTCCGGAACTTCAAACTGAACGCCATAGTGCCCCCAACCGATCAGTTTCTGACCCGGCCCAAGAGCTCCACACGTTGGCAGGGCTAAATCCCCGTTCGCCAGCTCCATCGTCGCGCGAACTTCCGATGTCCCCGGCGCGACGACCAAAGCGAGGGGTTCTAGATTCTCCTTCTCAAGGTGAATAACAGCTCCTGGATGCTCCAGGTGGAACCAACCGTCCTTGTCCGTGGTTGTCCGTTCGGGAACCTCCGGACAACACGCAGAACGGCTGCCATACACGTACACTCCCTGAACCGGTTGACCGTCCTTCGTTTCCACCGTGCCACTAATCGGCGAACCGGTCTGTGCAAGCATTGAAGAGTGTGCGAGTCCAATCGCGACCACCATGCACAGCATCGAACAAACCGCACGGAAGGTTTTTGGGTTAGGTCGGACTTGCTGGTTGGACGACATACTGGCCAAGAATACTCCAGTGGATTGCCGTTGAATATTCCCATTCACAGGCGGATCGGCAACATGATCACATTGGGAGTGCACTGGGTACAGCGCAACTCGGAAACTTTCCCACAACTTGTCGCACATCGTCTTGATTCGACTCAGGTGGCGTGCTAGGCTCAACCCGCCCTGCAGGAGACTCATCGGATGGCGAATGAAGCGCTGGGAATGATCGAGACTAAGGGACTCGTGGGCTCCATCGAAGCGGCGGACGCCATGGTCAAGGCCGCGAACGTCGTCCTGATCGGCAAGGAATATATCGGTTCGGGCTACGTTACGGTGATGGTGCGCGGCGACGTTGGCGCGGTGAAGGCCGCGACGGATGCGGGCGCTGCGGCGGCGCGGCGCGTCGGCGAACTGGTTGCCGTGCACGTGATCCCGAGGCCCCACGAGTACGTCGAGAAGATTCTGCCGGGAGGCGGCGCGCCTCCGGCAGCGAAAAAGTAAGGGGCGACTCCACAAGGCGTCGCCCGGCCTGCCCGCTTCGAGCGGCCCTCGTAGTTAGAGGCTCAGAGAGAAAAGGTAGAGCGCTTTGGAGCTTCGAGACCGCGACCTCATCTCCATCCAGCAAGCCCGCGAAATGGCGGCTCAAGCCGCTGCCGCCCAGAAACAATTCGCCACTTTTTCTCAAAAACAAGTTGATGCCGTCGTCGAAGCCTGCGCGTCCGCCGCGCTGGAAGCGGCGGAAACGCTCGCGCGCGCGGCCGTGGAAGAAACCGGCTACGGCAACGTTCCCGATAAAATCATGAAGAATCGCTTCGGCGCCGTGGACGTGCTGCACGCGATCCGCGGGATGCGGACGGTCGGCCTGCTGCGCGAGGACAAGGACGCCGCGATATTCGAGTACGCTTCGCCGGTCGGCGTCGTCGCGGCAATTATTCCTTCGACAAACCCGACTTCGACCGCGATCTACAAGACGCTGATCTCGCTCAAAGCGGGGAACGCAATCGTTCTCAGCCCGCATCCGTCCGCGATCAAATGTATTTGCCAAGCGGCCAGCGTGATGGAACGAGCGGCGCTTTCGGCGGGCGCGCCCGATGGATTGATCCGCTGCATGTCGCAGACGACCCTGCAAGGCACGCAGGAATTGATGCACCGGCCTGAAGTCGGAGTGATTCTCGCTACCGGCGGCACGGGCCTGGTTCGCGCCGCATACAGTTCCGGCAAACCAGCCTACGGCGTCGGCCCGGGCAACGTGCCCGCCGCGATCGAGCGCTCCGCCGACGTCCGCAAAGCGGTCGCCGACATTCTCGCGGGGAAAACGTTCGATTACGGCACGATCTGCTCGTCGGAGCAGTCCATCGTCGTCGAGGAAACCGTGCGCGAGCCCACGCTCGATGAATTGCGCCAGCAGGGCGCCTATTTTCTCTCGCCAGAAGAAGCCGAAAAAGTCGGGCATCTCGTGTTCCAACCTGGCTCGCACACGCCGAACCCCAAAATCGTGGGGCGCCCCGCGACGGTGCTTGCGGAAATGGCGGGCATCACAGTTCCTGCGGCGACGCGCGTGCTGCTCGCGCGGCTCGAGCCTCATCAAGTGGGGCGCGAATTCCCGCTCTCAGCGGAAAAACTTTCGCCGATTCTCGCCTTCTACCCGGTCCCAGATTTTCCAGCCGCCATCGAAGTCGCGGTACGCTTGCTGCGATTCGGCGGCGCGGGCCACACTGCTTCGATCCATTCGCAGGACGCCGAAAAGATTCGCCAGTACGGCCAGGCTGTTCCCGCGTTTCGCGTGGCGGTCAATACGTCCGCCGTGCACGGATCAGTCGGCTACTCGACGAATCTTTTCCCCGCGATGACGCTCGGCTGCGGCGCGCCCGGCGGAAACATCACCTCGGACAATATCGGCCCGCAGCATTTGTTCAATATCAAGCGCGTGGCGCGGGAAACGCGCGCGGTCGAGCATCGCTCGATTCCAGCCGAGCGGCGCATGATGGCGGATGTCCGCGTGGAGGAAAGTCCCGCGGAACGCGCTGCCGAAGCTCAGCCAAATCCGCCGCGCGCGTCCGTGTCCGTCTCTGCTGCGGCAAAGGCTGTGGTAGCGAAAGTTTTGGCGATTCCCATGGTGACGCCTGCTACCTCTCCGACGGGGATTTCCCTCGATCGCGCAGCGATTGCGCGCGTGGTCGAGCGCGTGCTTTCGGCACAAGGAATCGGGCGCGGAAGCGATGCGTCGAAAAGACCCTCGCCAGCAGCCGCCTCAGCCGCACCCGTGGCTCCGCAGCAGTCGGCAAGCTCTCCAAGAACGGAAACGCCCAAGCCGCCCGCAGCGCTTCCCACAAAACCTCCCGCTGAGCCACCGGCAAAGCCTATTGTGAAGATCGAAATCGCGCCGTTCGTCAGCGAGAGCGACGTCCGCCTGGCGATGACGCGCAGTCAGAAAATCTTCATTGGCCCGAAGACGATCGTGACGCCTTCGGCGCGCGACCTGGGCCGCGAACACGAGGTGTTCGTCGAGACCGGCCTAGCAAGCGGCTCCCCGACGACCCGAGGCGACGCTTCCGCCTGAGCGTCACCCCCTCCGCAGGCCCTCTAGTTGTTCCCTGCAAACCTGTTGCCTATACTGGGCTTCTAACCTTTATGGGACCTGTCCCGGCGGTCTGAGGCGCACTGCAAGTGAGAACCTCCCAGACAAATCGGTACGCGCGCTGGTCGGCGGGAGCCGCGGGCATTCTTCTCGTCATCGTCGCGTGTGTCTATTTGCATAGCGCCTGGCTGGCGCGACAGGAGCGCAAGTCCGCGCCGCCCGCGATTCCCGAGGAAATCGAGGCCCGCTCGTCCGGCTTCGCTTTTTCCAAGGTCGTGGGCGACCGGACCATTTTCACCGTGCGCGCTTCCAACGCGATCCAATTCAAAGAGGGCGACCGCGCCACGCTCGAAGACGTTTGGATCACGTTCTACGGGTCCGACGGAAGGCGAAACGACAATCTGCATACGCACGCGTGCGATTACGTCGCGACGACGAATGTCATGACCTGTACGGCCGACATCGAGATGGACCTCGAAAGCGCGGACGAAGCCAGGTTGCATCCTTCCGCCGCGGACGGCGCGCCGTCTCCAGTGGCGCGCGTGCTGCATATTTCCACGAGCGGCCTGTCCTTCAACGGAAAATCAGGCGTGACGCACACGGACCGCGCCGTGAACTTTCGCTTCCCGCAGGGCAGCGGCCGCTCCGTCGGCCTCGACTACAGCGCAGACGACGGCGTGCTGGATCTGCTGCGTGATGTCCATCTCGAGTTTCTATCGACCGGCCAGCCGCGCCAGAGCAGCGCCGGGCAGGTCGTCCAATCGCCGCTCGAACTGACGGGCAGTAGCCTTACCTTCCGCCGCGCGGAGCTTGTGGCCCGGCTCGCCGGCCCCGTTCAGGCGCAATATGGAAGGCAGACGCTGACGGCGCAGGCGGCCTCGCTCGAACTGGATCAGGACTTCAACGCGCGGCGCATCGTGGCCACCGGAAATCCCGAATTAAGCGAGACCGTCGCGAACGGTTCGGAGACGCTGACGGCGGATCAGCTCTCTGCGCTGTTCACTCCGGACGGCTGGATTGGCCGCGCGATCGCGGACGGCAATGTCCGCGGGAGTCACCGGAGCGGCGGCGAAGAAGACGGCCTTCAGGCGGGCCACCTGGAGCTCGTATTGCTCTCCGACAGTCGCGGTCAGGGCGTGGAGGGACAGCCAAAGCTCCTCATCGCGTCGGGGGGAGTGCGCGCAACCTCGATCGCGCAAGGTAGCACGCGCACATTTGAGACCTCGGCACTCGAGGTGACGTTTGCCCCCGCTACCGGAACGACGCCCGCCCATGCCGATCTGCTGCGGACGCTTGCGCCCGCGAGCATCCAATGGACCGATCCCTCCATGGATAGCGGCTCCGCTGGACAGCAGACCACGAACACGAATTTGAAAGGACAAACGATGGAGGCGCGGTTCAACGCCCGAAACCAGGTCACGGAACTTCATGCGGGCGGCGGAGTCGATGTGCTGCAGAATTCCGGAACCGCACCTCCGCGCGAATCCTCTTCGCAAACTCTCGACGCACATTTCGATTCCGCGGGCCAGTGGTCCGCGGTCGAGCAGAACGGGGACGTCCACTACCGCGAAGCTGATCGCTCGGCGCAGGCGCCGCGCGCCATCTGGGACCGGGTTGCGAGTACGACCACGCTTCTGGGCGGCGTGACGATCAGCGACGCAACCACGCGGACCACGGCTCAAACCGTGGTGTTCGCACAGGATACCGGCAGGCTAAACGCGGAAGGACAGGTACTCACCGCCGAAATCGCCGAAGGAAACCAGCGCGTGGGAAACTTCTCATCCGAACAGGCGCGCATTACCGCCGACCAGCTCATCGCGGAGCGAGGAACCCAGCGCGCGTACTACGCCGGCCACGCGCGTCTCTGGCAGGGAGACGCCCTGATGCAGTCCGATCAAATCGAGCTGGACCACGCAGCTCAGACCGCTACTGCCACCGGCCACGTCCAGGCCGTGTTCCCCGAGGCGTCCTGGGTTGGACCAGCCGGGAGGCCGGCCCACCACCCGGGACTTCCCCCGCCCCCGAAGGCTGATTCGTCCGCCCGGCCCGGACAGCCCAGCCAGAATGGCCGGCCCGAATTGTGGCGCGCGCAGGGAGGGCAATTGACCTACTGGAGTGCGAGGTCTTTGGCGCGACTCGAGCAGAATGCCCGGGCAGAATCGGAGGAGGCCTCCATCAGCGCGCCGACGATGGACTTCTTTTTCGCCCCGGCTGACCCGCAGAACCCCTCCGGAGGGCAGCAACTGGTCCGGGCTGCGGCCTCGGGAGGGGTAGTGGTCCGCCAACAGGACCGGCACGGCAAGTCACAGCGGGCCGATTACAGCGTCGAGGACCGAAAGTTCGTGCTCAGCGGCGGCCCACCTGTGCTCTATGACGATTCCGGAAACACGGCGACTGGCCGTCAATTGACCTTCATTTTTGCGGATGATAGGATTGTCGTGGATTCGGAGGAAGGCACGCGAACTCTCACGCTTCACCGGATCGAGAAATGACGCCGCCCCATGCTCAAGCTCCAGGCCGTCGAACTGAGCAAGTCCTATCGCGGGCGCAAAGTCGTCGACAATGTGGACTTGGACATTGCGCAAGGAGAAGTCGTAGGCCTCCTGGGACCGAACGGGGCGGGTAAGACCACCACTTTCTATATCCTGGTCGGCCTGGCCCGGCCGGACTCCGGCCGCGTGATTCTGAACGATGACGATATCACCGACCTCCCCATGTACCTTCGGGCCCGCAACGGTATCAGTTATCTCCCCCAGGAACCCTCTGTTTTCCGTCAATTGACGGTCGAGGAAAACCTTATTGCCGTGCTGGAGACCGTGTCGCTGACGCCGCAGCAACAGCGCGACCGTCTGGAAGAGTTGCTGGCGCAAATGGGCCTCGAAAACGTCCGTCTGAGCCGGGCGTACACGCTTTCGGGCGGTGAGCGGAGGCGACTCGAGATTGCGCGCTCGCTGGTCTTGGACCCCGCGTTCATCCTCTTGGACGAGCCATTTTCCGGAATTGACCCGCTGACGGTGAAAGACATCCAGGGAATCATCACGCAATTGAGCAAGAGCGGGATCGGGGTGCTGGTTACCGATCACAACGTGCGCGAGACGTTGCGCGTCACCGACCACGCCTACATCATCAGCAACGGCAGGACGTTTCGCAAAGGCACGCCGCTAGAGCTCAGCCGCGACCCCGAGGTCCGGCGAGTCTATCTGGGCGATGATTTCCAGTTGAACTGAGAGACCCATGAGCTGGCTCCAGCCCAAACTCCATCTCAAGCTCGCGCAGAAGCAGATTCTGACGCCCGGTCTGGTTCAAATGGTCAGCGTCCTCGCACTGAACCGGCTGGAACTGCGCGAGATGATCAACCAGGAGATGGTGGCCAATCCAGTGCTCGAGGAGCTGACCGACGAGCCTCCGGCGACGGCCGAAGATTACAGCGACGAAACGTTCATCAAGGCCGAAACCGAAAAGGTGCCCGAGACCGAGCCCGCCAATCCGTTCGACGAGTTCGACGTCGCAACGTTCTTTAACCAGTATCTGGGCAGCGGCGGTGAGGAGGATCGCGGCGAACGCGAGGTCATCGAGCGCCCGTCATTTGAGAAGTTCCTATCCTCGCCGCAGGGGCTGAGCGAACATCTCACCTGGCAGTTGAGCGTCACGGTTTGCAGCGAGCGCGTGCGCGAAATCGCGGAGACCATCATCGGCAATCTCGATGAGAACGGCTACCTGACTTCGACGCTTGATGACATCGCGAACCAGGAAGCCGCTACCATGGATGACGTCGAGGAGGCGCTCGCCGTCGTGCAGGAGTTCGATCCGCTGGGCGTCGCTTCGCGGAACCTGCGCGAGTGCCTGTTGACGCAGCTCCGCACGCTCGATCCTCAGAATACCCTGGCGCAACAAATTGTCTCGGAATGCTTGCCGAAGCGGCCGATGGCGGCCGCCGATATGGATCTGCAGGATCCGGAAGGCCCCCTGGCGAAACTCCTGCAGACGAACCAGCTGAAGGAGATCGCGAGAGCACTGAACCGCCCGGTCGAACTGGTGAAGCGCGCCGTGGAGGTCATCAAGCGGCTGGATCCGCGGCCGGGGCTGCGCTACAACAAGACGGAACCGCGGCTGATCGAGCCGGACGTCTATTTCCGCAAAGTGGACGACGAGTGGCAAGTTTTTATGAACGAGGACGACGTGCCGCAGCTCCGGCTGAGTACCGTCTACCGGCGGCTGCTCGCGCGCGACGCCGCCGACCGCGACGTCCGTAACTACGTCAAAGAGCGCTTCAGCGCCGCGCTGCAACTCATGAAGAGCATCGAGCAGCGGAAGCAAACGATTTTGCGCGTCTGCCAAGCTGTGATCCGGAGACAGCGCGAATACCTCGATTACGGCGCTGATCACCTTAAGCCCATGATGATCAAGGAAGTCGCCGAAGAAGTCGGCGTGCACCCCTCGACCGTGAGCCGCGCTGTCGCCAGTAAATACGCGCACACGCCGCAGGGGGTGATCGAGCTGCGGTCGTTTTTCTCCGAATCGGTGAACGGACCCGAGGGCAGCAACATGTCGCTGCCGACGCTGAAACGGCTGGTGAAGAAGATGATCGAGGAAGAAGACACGTCGCACCCGTTGACCGACGACCTCATTGCGAAAAAACTCCAGGAGACCGGCATCCGCGTGACTCGCCGCACGGTGGCCAAGTACCGCGAAGATCTCCGCATCCCCAGCACGCATCAGCGAAGGGTCAAAGCATAGGCGACCGCCAGTGAGTACCCGCGAATCCCTCCGCGAGGCCCGTCAACTGGTGATCCTCACCGGCTTGAGCGGTTCCGGCAAAAGCACCGTGATGAAAGCGTTCGAGGACCTCGGCTTCTATTGTGTGGACAATCTGCCCGTGGATTTGATCCCTACGTTCAGCGAGCTGCATCGTTTCGGCAACGCGGAAATCGAGCGCGCCGCGCTGCTGGTGGATGTGCGCGAAGGCGGCCAGATCAAGCGGTTGCCGGCGATCCTGCGCCAGCTCCGGCAGGAAACACTTGCCACGCTCGTGTTCATCGAAGCGTCGAACGTCGCGTTGATGCGGCGATTCAGCGAGACGCGCCGCCCGCATCCGCTTGGGCCGCAGCTCTCAATCGGCGAAGGATTGAATCGCGAGCGCGAACTGATGGCGCCGATCCGCAAATTGGCCGACGTCGTCATCGACACGACGAAGTTCAACGTGCACGAGCTCCGGCACTTCATCACCCAGCGCTTCCAGACCAATGCCAAGTGGCCGCTGGTGGTGACGACCGTCAGCTTCGGCTATCGCTACGGCGTTCCCGCGGACGCGGACCTCGTCTTCGATGTGCGCTTCCTGCCGAACCCGCATTTCGTGCCCCGGCTGCGCCGGCTGTCGGGAAAGAATCCGCGCGTGGCGCGCTACGTCCGCTCGTTCCCGCAGACCGGGCGTTTCTTGAAGCGGATCGAGGGGCTGCTGGCATTCCTGATCCCGTTTTACATCCGCGAAGGGAAGAGTTATCTCACGATTGCGTTCGGCTGCACCGGCGGGCGGCACCGCTCCGTTGTGCTCGCCGGAGCTGTTGCCGAAATTCTGGAGAAACACGGCTACGCGGCCAAGACCACCCACCGCGACGTGGACAAGTCGGCGGCTTGACAATTCCTGGCGCGGTCCGTAGCGTAACGTCTTCGCCGTGGGAACTTCTGGGGACATGAAGAAAGAAAACGGCATTCGATCCGTAAGACGAGTGGGCGAGCTGCGCCGCCTGGTCCGTTACATGCGGCCTCACTCCCTGGGCCTTGCCGCCGGAGTCATCGCCCTGGCGGTGGTGGGTCTGACGGAAGGCCTCGTCGCGCTGATGATCACGCCAGCGTTCGACCGCGTTCTGAATCCGGCGTCGACCGATCCGCGCGTCGCGCTTGTCAAGATTCCTTTCACCCAGAGAACGATCCTGCTCAATTCCTTCCTGCCGCACCAAATCCACTACGTCTGGACGATCTTCACGATCGCGCTGCTATTCATCTTCACCGTAAAGGCCGTGATGGAATACTTCGGCTACGTCCTCATTCAGCATTCGGGGCTTTCGGCTGTCACGGACTTGCGCAACGCGGTGTATGCGAAAATCATTCGCCAGCCGCTGGGATTTTTCCAGCACCACCCGTCCGGGCGCGTGCTCTCCGCCGTCATCAGTGATATCGAGAGGGTGCGCATCACGCTCACCGACTGGATCGCGCAGTTTTTCCGCTACGTTTTCATGCTGCCCATTTTGGCTCTCGTGCTTTTCATCATCAATTGGAAGCTGGCGCTAGGCTCCTCCATATTTCTGCCGCTGGTTATCTGGCCGGTTGCGAAGTTCGGCCGGCGCATGCGCCGCTCCTCGGAACGCATCCAGACCGGTGTGGGCGAGTTGACGCAAATGGTTCAGGAAACAGTCGAAGGCAATCGCGTCGTGAAGGCGTTCGGGATGGAGAGCTTCGAGATCCGGAAGTTTCGCGACGCGGCGCGCAGGCTGCTGCAGGAGAACATGCGCTGGATTCGCTCCTATGCCGTGACTTCGCCGTTGATGGATTTGCTCGGCGCAGTCGTGATTTGCGTCGTGCTTCTGTACGCACGCGATCAGATTCAAGCGGGTGTGCTGACGGAGGGAATGTTCATCAGCTTCATCTACGCGCTGTTCCGCTCCTACGAGCCGATCAAAGGGCTCGGCTCCGTGTACCAGCAGTTCGAAACGGCGCACGGCTCGACCGCGAAAGTATTCCAGTTTCTGGCGCTTCCCGAGGAGCAGACCGACCGGCAGGGAGCGATCGTCCTGCCTCCGTTTTCGCGCGAGATCGAATTCGACCAGGTGCGTTTCTCCTACGATGGCGATGCGGCGGTCATTCTCCGCGGCGTCAATTTGAAATCGAAGGCGGGCGAGGTCACGGCGATCGTGGGGTCGAGCGGCGCGGGCAAGACCACTCTCGTGAATCTGCTCCCGCGATTCTACTCGGCGACGTCGGGAGCCGTGCGCATCGACGGCTGCGACGTCCGCGACGCCACGCTGCGGTCGCTGCGCGAACAGATGTCGGTGGTGACGCAGGAAACGATCCTTTTCAACGACACGATCTGGAACAATATCTGCTACGGCCAGCCGGGATTGCCGCGGGAGCGCGTCGAGGACGCCGCGAAGGCCGCGCTCGCACACGATTTCATCATGGAGATGCCCGAGGGCTACCAGACGATGATCGGCGACCGCGGCCAGCGGCTCTCCGGAGGACAACGGCAGCGCCTGGCGATCGCGCGGGCGCTACTGAAGAATTCGCCTATCCTGATTCTGGACGAGGCCACCTCGGAGCTGGATTCCGAATCCGAAGCGCTAGTGCAACGTGCGCTCGCGAACCTCATGATGGGGCGCACCTCGTTCGTCATCGCGCACCGGCTTTCGACCATCCGGCGCGCGGACAAAATCGTGGTGCTTGAGGACGGTGTGATCTCGGAGATGGGCACGCACCAGGAACTACTTTCGCGCGGCGGGACGTACGCACGGCTCTACGAAATGCAATTCGCCGACGACGATACCGCGACCGAGTCCGCGGGGACCTCGCCCTGATGAACGCAGCGAACTCCACGATTCGATCCATGACCGGATTCGCCGAGGCGCGAACCGAGGAAAACGGCTGGCGGCTGCGCGTCAGCATTCGCAGCGTCAACCACCGCTTTCTCGACCCGCACATCCGCGTGCCCTTGGGGCTTGAGCGGCTGGAACCGCAGATCCGGCAGGCGCTGCGCGACCGGCTTCGCCGCGGCCATGTGGAAGTGACCGTGCACGCTGAGTCCACCGGGCTCGCGGCCGTGCGCGTGAATGAAGAAGTGGCCGAGGCGTACGTCAAAGCGGCGGAATCACTACGAAGGAGATTTGAGTTAAACGCGGAACCCGATCTGGTCAGCCTGTTCCGTTTGCCCGGGGTTGTAGACGAATCTACGGAGCCGGACAGTGAACAAGAGGAGACGATCGCTCGCGCGGTGGACGCGTGCCTGGCGCAGGGCTTGACTCACCTCGATGAGATGCGCGCCGCGGAAGGGCGCACGCTCGCCGCGGAGATGCGCGGATTGCTGCGCGGCATCACGGTATGCGCGACGCGCGTCGAGGAATTGATCGCGCGCAGCCTGCCCGCGTACGCGGAGCGGCTCACGGCGCGGCTTACGGACTTGCTTGGCGGCACGGCAATCGATCCCGCGCGCATCGCGCAGGAGGCCGCGATTCTTGCCGAGCGCGGCGACACAAGCGAGGAACTCTCGCGGTTGCGCAGCCACGTCGAACAATTTGAGGCCGCACTCGATTCGGGCGGCGAACTGGGAAAGAAACTCGACTTTCTGCTCCAGGAGATGCAGCGCGAGGCGAACACGCTGCTCTCGAAATCCCCCGGGGTCGAGAGCGAAGGGCTGGCCGTCACCGGACTGGGCCTCGAAATCAAGTCGCACATCGAAAAACTACGCGAGCAAGTGCAGAATGTAGAGTAGCGATGGGAAAGCCGCTCATCTACATTGTGTCGGGGCCGTCGGGCTCGGGGAAATCCACGCTGGTGGCGAAGCTGCGGGAACTGCCCGGCCTCTTGTTTTCCGTCTCGTGCACCACGCGGCCTCCGCGGGCTACGGAGGCTTCCGGAAAATGGTATGATTTCATTTCCGAAGAAGAATTCGACCGCAGGGCCCGCCGGGGCGAGTTTCTGGAATACGCGCAAGTGTTCGGCCGGCATTGGTACGGAACCCCGAAACGCTGGCTCGACGAGGCGCGAGAGAAAAAGTTAGACCTTGTGCTCGAAATTGACGTGCAGGGCGCGGCGCAAGTGAAACAGAAAATGCCGGATTCGGTGGCGAT
This sequence comes from Candidatus Methylomirabilota bacterium, assembly GCA_035626055.1. GTDB lineage: Bacteria > Acidobacteriota > Terriglobia > Acidiferrales > UBA7541 > DASPOJ01. Next base: position 13,041 of record DASPOJ010000217.1, read on the forward strand.
TTTCGTTCTGCCGCCGTCGCGGCAGGAGCTCGAGCGGCGCCTCCGCGAGCGCGGGCAGGATTCCGTGGACTCGATCGCGAGACGCCTGGAACGCGCCCGGCAGGAGATGCAGCGCTTCCAGGAGTATGACTTTTTGGTAGTGAACAGCGACCTGGAGCGGGCGGGGAGTGCGATCCAGGCGATTGCGCTCGCCGCGCGTTCGAGCCGCCGGGCGATGGATTCGGAAGCGCGCAGGATTTTGGATTCCTTTGGAGGGTGAGACTCGATGACGGTGCAAAACCAGGCTCCGGATTCCAAATTCGCATTTGTGGTGGTGGCCTCGCGTCGCGCCCGGCAACTCATGGCCGGAGCGCCGCCGATGGTGACCACGACGCGGGTGCACAAACCGACCCGGATCGCCGTGGAAGAGCTGAAATCGGGTGTGCTCGAATTCGAGGCCCCCGAATCGCCGGGCGCCAGCGAAGAAAAAGACGCCAAGAAGCGCAAGGAATAGGCCGAGGCTCAATGCGCATCGCCTTGGGAGTTTCGGGAGGCGTGGCCGCGTACAAAGCGGCCGAGCTGGTGCGGCGGCTCCAGCAGGAACGGCTGGACGTCGAAGTGGTAATGACCGCCGGGGCGCAGGAGTTTGTCACTCCGTTGACGTTCGCGGCGCTCACCGGGCATAAGGTCATCACGAATTTGTTTGGGCAAGAGCTAGCCTCGGCAAACGTCGAGAGCGCCATCGAACACATCGCCGTGGCGCAGCGGATTGACGCGCTGGTGATTGCTCCGGCGACGGCGAACGTGCTGGCCAAGATGGCGCGGGGCGTGGCCGACGATTTCCTCACCACGTTGTACCTTGCGACGACCGCGCCGGTGATCGTCGCGCCCGCCATGAACGTCAACATGTGGGAGCATGCGGCGACGCAGGAAAATATCGAAATGCTGCGAGCGCGCGGGGTGCACGTCGTTGCGCCCGAGGAAGGTTACCTGGCTTGCGGCATGACCGGAGCAGGCCGCCTTGCCGGCATCGAAGCGATCGCGCAATCGGTGTGCGCGGTGCTGGGGCTGCGGCACGACTTCGATGGCCAGACCGTATTGGTCACGGCCGGGCCGACGCGCGAAGATATCGACCCTGTGCGCTATCTGACCAACCGCTCCTCCGGGAAAATGGGATATGCGATCGCCGACGCGGCGGCGCGGCGCGGCGCTCGCGTTGTGCTCGTGAGTGGGCCGACGCAGCTTGACGCGCCATCCGGCGTCGAGCGAATCGAAGTTCGCAGCGCCGAGCAAATGCACCGGGCGGTGATCCGGAACGCGCGCGAGGCAAGCGTCATCGTGATGGCGGCGGCAGTGGCCGATTACCGGCCCGTTGCGCCGGCGACAAAAAAGATCAAGCGACAGTCGAATCATTTGACGCTGGAACTCGAGGCCACCCCGGACATCCTCGCCGACGTGGCGCGCGACAAGGGCGATCGAATTCTGGTGGGCTTCGCGGCGGAAACGGAAAACGTCGCCGAACACGCGCGCGCGAAGCTCCAGGCGAAACAGGCCGACCTGATCGTGGCTAACGACGTGACCGCGGATGGTGCGGGCTTCGATCACGACACGAATGTCGTCACGTTTTACTCCAACGACGCTCAGGAAGCTTCCCTGCCCCGCATGAGAAAACTTGAAGTCGCGGGACGTATTCTCGACTTCGTCCTGGAATTGCGGCGCGCCCGCAAGACCGCTCCCGCCGCGCACGGGGCGCGGTGAGCAACTCGATGGGTCCGCGCCCACCCGGCGACCTCCGAAAAAAACTGGAAGACCGGCTTCGTTTCTACGACGATTTGCGGCTGGGTCCTTATTTTCGCTACCGCATGCCCGCGGGGATGCCGGACGCTGCTCTGCGCCGGAAAGAAGCAGGCGGCGAGTTCCCGGCGGTGAAGCCAGTGACAGAATCCACTCCAGCCGCCGCTCAGGCTGCCGCCGCGACTGCAAGAGCTCGCGACGTGACTCCGGCGCGGCCTGCACAAATTGCTTCCGCTTTTTTCCTTCCCGTCGTACAGGCGCCGTCGCTGTTCGATTCCGCCGAGCGCATCGAAGGCGACACGCTCGAAGCGATTCGCGCGGACATCGGCGATTGCACGCGCTGCCGGTTGCATCAGCAGCGGAACAAGATCGTTTTCGGCGACGGCAACGGAAAGGCGTCGCTCGTTTTCGTCGGCGAAGGACCGGGGCACGACGAAGACATGCGGGGAATCCCGTTCGTCGGCCGCGCGGGGCAATTGCTGACGCAAATGATCGATGCGATGGGCCTGCGTCGCGAGGACGTTTACATCTGCAATATCGTGAAGTGCCGTCCGCCGGAGAATCGTCTGCCGGAAAAAGACGAAATCGCCACGTGCTCGCCGTTTCTGCTTCGGCAGATCGGAGTGATCCAGCCGAAAGTGATCGTCTGCCTCGGCAACGTCGCGGCGCAAACATTGCTCGCCACGCACAAATCCATCTCGCAATACCGCGGCCAGTGGTTCGATTATCGCGGCGCGCGCATGATCGCGACGTATCACCCGGCATATCTGCTGCGGAATCCCGCCGCGAAGGCCGACGTCTGGGTGGACCTAAAGAAAGTCATGGTCGAGCTGGGCTTGCCCCTCAACCGCACACGCCGCGCGTGAATCTGGTGTCTGGCCCGTCCAAATGAGTCATCCCTAGGAGGTGCCGCATGGGTCGTGAACCAACAGCCTATGAGAAAAGGATGATGAAATTGCTACGCCTGGGGAGTCCCGAAGAAGTGGAACGCGCAATGTCTGAGCCCCCTATCCAGGAGGCGTTGGAGGAGATGCAGGAACCGTACGACCTCTACGACCTGGAAGCGGAAGATGATCTTATTGAGAGCGCGCTGAATGAGATTGAGGATGTCGGGGAAGAAGGAGCTGACTCGATTTTTGTTACGAAAGAAGGAGGTGTCGCCTTAATTCGGGTTGCAAATCCGGAGCCGGTCGAGATGGAGATGGTTCGGGAGTATTCGAGTCCTTTCTGCAGAGTTTTGCGGAAACCACCTATGATCGGCACACGCGGCTGCATGTGGTTTACCTTCTCGAGGATAGGAAACCTGGGGGAGTTTCTGATCTACGAAGAGACTTGACTGACGTGGGACGCTGTACCACTGTTGTTCTGGCTTCACTAGTGCGGCAACTTTCGCTCCTTATCGCCGCCTCCATTCGTTAATCGGTTTGCCGTCGCGCCAAGTTTGTTTCCACCCGCAAACACAGAGTATCGAACCGAGTTTTCCGCTACTTACACCCACGATCACGCAGCGCGGGGAGAGGCAGGCGAGGAATCGGTCGAGGTCGTCCGCCGCCTCTTGCTCGGCGGCAATTTCCCCGATGAGTATTTCCCCATTCGCCTCACGCGCCCAACCTTTCACGCCGGGAGCCAAGGGATAGCTGATTCGCGAGTCGCTGCGGGTTACAGGTTCGAAGATTCTGCGGGCGCTCGTCTGCCATTCAAATCTTCTGTGCTTTTCGTGCTCAAAGGCCCAGAGCGAACCGATCACAAAACCAATGATGACCCAGGCGGCGACATCGGGAAAGTCCGCAAGTCCCCTGAGAAGCCAGGAAATCACCCTGTGCCACTCCTCGCTATCGCTTGGGGAACCTAGATAGACCCATGCAATCGTGGCGAGTAGGGCGAACCCCAAGAAATACGCGAGAATTTTCCAGAGCCAAGCAAATCGTGGAGTTGATTCATTCCTCATCGGTGTCTCCAATTTTCCACCTTACCTGTCACGGATTCCCGAGTGGGGGCCTCTGTTGCGCGAATGGTACGCTTGTCATGCCCTGCGCACAACGAACTTGCTGCCAGAAGGAGGCACTGCGAGATCGCGAGCCCGCGACACTTTAATCTGGGCGGAAGGAGGCACACAGTCAGGAATGACTGTGCTACTAAAACCGGCGCAAACGCTTGAGTAAGGTTGGCGATATTCCTGAAGGTCGCCGCTGCGAGAGACGATTCCAGGGACGAAAGGTTACACTATCGTGCGATGGGCATGCTGACCTGCGAAGTCGTGTTGCCGGTGCCGGTGCGATCCGCGTTCACGTATCGCGTGCCGGAGGCGTTTGCGGAACGCGCGGTGGCGGGGGCGCGCGTGCTGGTTCCTTTCCGCAAACGGACGATGGTGGGCGTGATTGTCGAATGCGGGGTGACGCGCGCACGGAGTGGAGAGGCGGGCGTCGGAAGAACTGAATCACAGCGCGCGCAGAGATCACAGAGAGAGAAAGAGGCAAAGAGCCAGACAAGCAAGCTGGAAGCGGAAGTGGGGCTTCGCGACATTCTCGACGTGCTCGACGGCCAACCGGCGATTCCGCCGCTGCTGGTGCGGCTGGGGCGCTGGGTGGCGAATTACTATCTTGCGCCTGAAGGCGAGGTCTTCCACGCGATCCTGCCACCTGCAGTGGACTTGCGGCGCGAGCGCGAGTTGCGTCTGACGGACGCGGGACGCGCGCGAAAACGGGAAATTGACGCACGCGGCAATCGCAGCGACTCCGAAATCGCTGAACTGGCGCTGCTGCAACTTTGCGAAATCGAAGGCAAACCGCTGCGCGCGGACCGCGCGGCGAAGCTGCCCGGCGGAGCGGAGGCGGCGCTGCGGCTTCTCAGGCGCGGAATGCTCGAAGCGCAGGAAGTGGCGGTGCGTCGAAAGGCGCGCACACAGAAGATTGTGGGTTGGGTAGAGAGCAGATCTGAACCACAGAGCACACAGAGTGCACAGAGGGAGAAGGAGACAAAGAGCCAAAAAAGCAGGGGCGTTGCCGAGGATCGGCTACGACACTTGCTCTGCCAGGAGCGTGGGCCGATGCCGGTCGCGCAGTTGTTGCGTGAAGCGAAAGTCTCCAGGGCGCTGGTGGATCGCCTGTTGCGCCAGGGAAGATTGCAAATCTGGGAGGAGCCGCTGCCCGCCGAAGATCACACGCTCGAGAGTGACT